>NZ_JBSVVZ010000046.1:0-52329 GCF_054071875.1 Pseudomonas sp. SDO524_S393
GGCCAGCTCATGCATCGCTGACCCACCGCTTTCGCGAGCAAGCCCGCTCCCACACTGGATCCTCTGTGCTCCAGAAAATGATTCACCACGAGGTACTGCATGAAAAAACTCAAAACACTGCTCGGTGGCTCGCTGCTGGCACTGGCCGTTTTATCGCAGCCAACAATAGCCGCTGAAGCGGTCAAACCGATTCACTTCGGCGATATCACCTGGGAAAGCGGCAGCCTCATCACCGAGGTGCTGCGGCTGATCGTCGAGAAAGGCTACGGCCTGCCCACCGACACCTTGCCGGGCAGCACCGTGAGCCTGGAAGCCGCGCTGGCCAAGGATGATATCCAGGTGATCGGCGAAGAGTGGGCCGGTCGCAGCCCGGCGTGGGTCAAGGCCGAAAGCGAAGGCAAGGTCCTGGGCCTGGGCGATACGGTCAAAGGCGCCACCGAAGGCTGGTGGGTACCGGAATTCGTGATCAAGGGCGATGCCGAACGCGGCATCAAACCCCTGGCGCCGGACCTCAAGTCAGTCGCCGACCTGCCGCGCTACAAAGATGTGTTCCGCGACCCTGAAGACCCGAGTCGTGGGCGCTTCCTCAACAGCCCCACCGGCTGGACCTCGGAGATCGTCAACAGCCAGAAGATCAAGGCGTACGGCCTGACCGACAGCTTCGTCAACTTCCGCACCGGCTCCGGCGCAGCGCTGGATGCCGAGGTGGCGTCGTCGATCCGTCGGGGCAAACCGGTGTTGTTCTACTACTGGTCGCCGACGCCACTGCTGGGGCGTTTCAAGCTGATCAAACTCGAAGAACCCCCGTTCAACGCCGAAGCCTGGAAGACCCTGTCCGACGCCAAGAACCCCAACCCCATCGGCACCCGTTCGATGCCGGCGCGCCTGGCGATTGGCGTCTCGGCACCGTTCAAGGCGCAGTACCCGCAACTGGTGAGCTTCTTTGAAAAGGTCGACCTGCCGATTGACCTGCTCAACGGCATCCTCGGGGACATGAGCGAGAAACGCACACCGCCACGCCAGGTGGCTGAAGCTTTCCTCAAAGGCCATCCAGACGTTTGGCAGCACTGGGTGCCGGCGGACGTGGCGGTCAAGGTCAAGGCCGCCCTGTAACCGATCGTTCCCACGCTGTGCGTGGGAATGCCACCCCGGACGCTCTGCGTTCCGTATTCACAGGTGACAAGCATGGTTAAGTTTTTCAGTGGGCTGCTCGCCTCGCTGCTGTTGTCGAATGCCGTCTCGGCCGCCGAGCCCTCCACCTTGCGCATCGGCTACCAGAAAAGCTCGGTGAGCATGGTGCTGGCCCGAGAGCACAAACTGTTCGAAGAAGCGTTGCCCGGCACCCAGGTGCAGTGGATCGAATTCCTCGGCGGCCCGCCGCTGATCGAAGCCCTGAACAGCGGCAGCCTGGACATCGGCAACATCGGCGACATCCCGCCGATCTTTGCCCAGGCCGCCGGCATCGAGTTGCAGTACGTTGCCGTCGAGCCCAACGAGGGTAAATCCGAAGCGGTGCTGGTGCCCAAGAACAGCAACGTGCAGAGCGTGGCCGAACTCAAGGGCAAGCGCGTGGCGTTGCTCAAAGGCTCCAGTGCCCACAACCTGTTCCTCAAGAGCCTGCTGCGCGCAGGTTTGCAGTGGAAGGACGTCGAGGTGGTGTACCTGTCGCCGTCCGATGGGCGTGCCGCCTTCGAACAAGGCAAGGTTGACGCCTGGGTGGTGTGGGACCCGTACTACTCCGCCGCAGTGGTCGATGGCTCGGCGCGGGTGCTGGGGGATGGCCAGGGGCTGAACCCGGCGGGCACCTTCTTCGTCGCCAGCAGCCCGTTCATCAAACAGCATCCGCAGGCCATCGCCACGATTATCCAGACCCTCGCCAAGGCGCAGCGGCTGTCCCTGGACCAGCCCGCCGAGAGCATCGCGCTGATGGCCAAGACCCTGGGCCTGCAACCGGCGGTGGTCAAAAGCTACTTCGAGCACCGCGCCTCGATACCGATCCGGCCGCTGCAAGCCTCCGACATTGCCACGCAGCAAGGCACCGCCGACCTGTTCTTCGCCAACGGCCTGATCCCGAAAAAGGTCGATGTGCAGCAAGCCGTGTTCAAGGCCCCTTGATGCGGTAAGCCTGGATGGGGCCGCTTCGCAGCCCGGCGCAGGGCAAGCCTGCTCACCACAAGGTGATGCAGATCCCCCGACTTAATCAGTGAGCAGACCATGCAACCGATCTACATCGACTTTCTCAACGGCCTCGACATCGACGAACTGGGCCTGACCAACGACGAAATCCTCAACGCCATCGAAGCCAGCCTGGCGATCCAGGGCCGTGGCGAGGCGGTGATCGAGCCGCGCACGCACCTGATTCCCGGTGGCGCAATCAACGGCCACTTTAACGTGCTGCGCGGTGTGTTGGGCGGCGACATCGGCTACGCCGGCGTCAAGGTGGTGGGGGATTTTGTCGACAACTACCGCAAGGGCCTGCCTTCGGAACTGGCGATCCTCAACCTGCTGGACCCGGCCACCGGCATACCCAAAGCCATCCTCGATGCGTCGGCGATCACCGACATGCGCACCGGCGCCGTCACCGCCATCGGCGCTAAATACCTGGCCCGTCCCGACAGCAAGGTATTGGCGCATATCGGCGCGCGGGGTACGGCCTATTGGAACGTGCGTTTGCTTGACCACCTGTTCGACTTCGAGGAAATCCGCGTGCATTCGCGCCGCAGTGAGAGCCGCGAGGCCTTTGCCGAGCGCCTGCGTCGCGACCTGGGCAAGCCGGTGATCGTCACCGAGGATTGGGAGTCCACCGTGCGCGGGGCCGACATCGTGGTCGAGGCGTCGCGCCTGGATCAGCCCGAACCGCTGTTGCGCACCGACTGGATCAAACCCGGCGCCTTTGTGGTGCCCTACGGCACCATGAGTGCGGTGGAGTTGTCGCTCACCGACATCATGAGCAAATTGGTGGTGGACGATTGGGGGCAGTGCAAGGGCGGGCTGTTCGGCTCATTGCGTGCCCATGTGGACGCCGGAAAACTCAGTGCCGAAACCCTGCACGCCGAACTGGGGCAGATCGTCGCCGGACTGAAAAAACCTCGGGAAAACCCCGAGGAAACCATCCTGTTCTGGCACCGTGGCCTGAGCCTCAGCGATATCGCCCTGGGCCACGCACTGCTGGAAAAAGCCAGGCACCTGGGGATCGGCCAACGGCTGCGCTGGGCATGATTCACCTCGATCCCCAAGGCTTGGCACTGGCCGATTTGCTGGCGATTGCGCGTGAGGACGTTGCGGCGGACTTCACCGCGCAGGCCCGTCGGCGCATCGAGGACGGCCATCGTTTGCTGGTGCAGTTGGCGGCGCAAGGTACGCCGATCTATGGCGTGAACACCGGCCTGGGTGCGGCGGTGGATACGCCGGTGGCGCCCGTGCAGGCGAGCATTGCGCTGGGGCGCGCGGTGGGGGTCGGGCGCCTGGCCAATCGCGAGGAACTGCGCGCGATCATGGCGGCGCGCCTCGCCAGCCTGGCCCAGGGGCGCTCGGGTATTTCCTTGAATACCGCCGAGGCGTTGCTGGCGTTGCTCAACGCCGGCGCCGAGCCCGAAGTGCCGTTGCTCGGCTCTTTGGGCGAGAGTGATCTGGCACCCTTGGCCCACTTGAGCCTGGCGCTGTCGGTGCCGCTGACCGGCAAGGACGGCCTGGCGCTGGTCTCGGCCAATGCCGCCAGTATCGGGCTTGGGGCATTGCTGGTGGCCGAGGCGCAACAGGCGCTCGACGCCTTGCTGGCGGCGCTGGCGCTGTCGTGCGAGGGCTATCGCGCCAACCTCAGTCCGTTCCAGCCGTGGGCCTCGCGCCTGCGCCCGGCGCCAGGGCAAGCCGAGCAATCGGCAGCGTTGTTGCAGTGGCTGGAAGGCGGTGAATTGGCGGACCACCCGCGCCGCTTGCAGGACCCGTTGAGCTTTCGCTGCGGGACCGTCGTGCAGGGTGCTGCGCAGCAGGCGTTGGCGCAGTTACAGGGGTTGATCGAGCTGGAACTGCGCAGTGGTGCAGACAACCCGGCGCTGATCAGCGAAGCCGCGCAGGTATTGGCCACGGCGAACTTCGACAGCACGCACCTGGCACTGGCCGCTGAAGGTGTGGGGCTGGCCTTGAGTCGCGCGGCCGCGTGCAGTGCCGAGCGCATCGCCAAGCTGCTGTCGCCCGGCTCCAGCGATTTGCCACGCTTTCTGATCACGCAGCCGGGGCATGTCGGGATGGCCGCGTTGCAACGCACCAGCTCGGCATTGGTGGCGGAGATCGGGCACCTGGCCAATCCGCTGCCGGCGGTGAGTGTGCCGGTGGCTGATCGTGTGGAAGACTACGCCGGGCAAGCCCTGGCCGTGGTGGACAAGACCCGCCGCTTGACCGAACGCGTGCTATGGCTGGCCAGCATCGAGCTGATCGTTGCCGCGCAAGCGGTGGACTTGCGCGGCACGCTGCGATTGGGGCAGGGCGCGCGGCGGATCCACCAGGCCGTGCGCAGCCAGGTGGCCCATCTGGATCAGGACCGCTCGGGCTCGGTGGATCTGCTGGCACTGAGCGCCTTCATCCGCAAGGGCGGTTTGAAACCCTTTCTTTGACGCGAAACCGCTCCCACAGATTGATTGCATTTTCAGATCATTGGCTTTCTGCTTCCAGGGCAGCAATCACCGCTGGCCGTTCGCCCACCCGCTGTTGAAACGCAACCAGTGCCGGCCAGGGACTCAGGTCCAGATCGAGAAACGCCGCCCAGCGCAACACCACGAACAGATAGGCATCCGCCACCGAATACTCGGCGCCCAGCAGGTAGTCCTGACGCTCCAGTGTTTGCACCAGCACCGCGAAGCGTTTGAACAGCGTGGCCTGGAACGAGGCTTTGACCTCGCCCTGGATCGCGCTGTTGAAGAACACCGCCACGCCGCCGTGGATCTCGGTGGCGATGAAGTTCAGGCATTCCTGCAAGCGCACACGCTCCCAGCTGCCGTTGGCGGGCGCCAGGCCGGCGGCGGGTTTCAGGTCGGCCAGGTATTGCAGGATCGCGCTGGCTTCGGTCAGCACCTGGCCGTTGTCCAGTTTCAGCGCCGCGACGTAGCCCTTGGGGTTGATCTGCAGGAAATTATCACCGTCGGCGGTGGTCTTGGTCTGGTTATCCACCCGCACCAGCTCGAATGGCAGCGCCAATTCGCGCAGCACGATGTGCGGGGCGAGGGAGCAGGCGTGGGGGAAGAAATACAGTTTCATCTTGGGTGGCTCCGTTGGGTTTGCGCCAGTCTCGCGGGCATGGCACCGTGGGTAAAATTAAACATTCAGACCCCTGCCATAAGGACAGCTACTGCCATGATGAACCTGATGCACTGGCGCTTGCTGGTGGCCGTGGCCGATCACGGCAGCATCACCGCCGCCGCCGAGCGCGTGGGCATGACCCAATCCGCCGCCAGCCAGGCCATGGCCGCCATGGAGGCGACCCTGGGCGCGCAGTTGTTTACCCGTGAGCCGCGCAAGACCCTGCCCACCGCTCTGGGGCTCAATGTGATCGAGCAGGCGCGGGTGATGCTCGGCGCCTTGCAGGCTATTCGCAACACGGTGGAGGAAGCCCGCCCCACGCTGCGTGGGACGATACGCATCGCCAGTTTCCCCAAGGTGCTGGAGACCTTTCTGACGCCGCTGTTGCAGCGTTTTGCCCAGCTTTATCCCGGTATCGACGTCACTACCCTGGATGTCACCGACAACGAAGTGCTGACCCTGCTCAAGGCCGACCTGATCGACCTGGGCGTGGTGCTCAACCCCAAGCCCGAGCAGAACGCCACGGTGCTGGGCCGGGATTACTGGATGGCTGTGGTGCCGGCGGACCATGCGTTCGCGCAACGCCCGGCCGATGCGCGGGTGTCGCTGGCGGAACTGCTGGAGCAACCCTTCGTGCTGGCCACCGGCGGCTGCACCGCCAACGCCCGCAGCCTTGGTGCGGCGGCCGGGTTGACCCTGAGCGATATTCGCGTGGAAGTGCGCGAATGGAGCAGCGCGTTCAGCCTGGTGCGCGAAGGGGTTGGCGTCACGCTGGTGCCGGAATTGGCCCTGCCGAGCCAGCGCGATGGCCTGAGGGTGATGCCGTTGACGGAGCCCCTGCACCGCGAATTTGCCCTGGTGGGCTCTCCCTCTCGCCCGCCTTCGGCGGCGGTCTGCGCATTGTTAAAAATGCTGGCTGACTAGTGACCTTGCATAGCGCCAAGCGCTGTCTATGCTCACCCAAACCGTGATGACGCTTGGCTTGCAAAGCGATTCGGATGGTTTTGTTCCCATACAGCTGTTCCGGCAGTCTCCAACTTATGAATGGAATGCGCCTTCTGGCGCCGGGAATCCAGGGTGATCTGATCATGTTCAACCTTCATCACAAATCCGACCTGCTTGAAATCGAGCGCTTTTCCTGTGCACTGACTGAATCCAACGCCAAGTTGGCCGCCATCAGCCGTTCGATGGCCATGATCGAGTTCGACCGCAACGGCATCGTGCTCGACGCCAATCCCAATTTCTGCAAGGCCATGGGGTATAGCGTCGAGGAGATTCGCGGCAAGCATCACCGTATTTTCTGTGAAGAGTCCTACACCCACACCGAGGCTTACGCCAAGTTGTGGCGCGACCTGGCCCGGGGCGAGGCGTTGAGCGGCACCTTCATGCGCTTGAACAAACGCGGCGAGGAGGTGTGGCTCGAAGCCAGCTACATGCCGGTACTGGATCGCGACAACCAGGTGCAGAGCGTGATCAAGGTGGCGTCGGATATCTCGGCGCGCATTCACCGCGAGCATGAGAACCAGAGCTTGATTGACGCCATCAGCCGCTCCATGGCGGTGATCGAGTTCACGCCCCAGGGGCAGATCATCAACGCCAACGAAAACTTCCTGAAGACGGTGCAGTATTCCCTGGATGAGATCGTCGGCCAGCACCACAGCATGTTTTGTCACCGCAGCGAAGTGGACTCGCCGGCGTACAAGGCGTTCTGGGCTTCGCTCAACCGCGGCGAATATCACTCCCACCGTTTCGAGCGCAAAAACAAGTACGGCAAGACGCTGTTTCTGGAGGCGTCCTACAACCCGATCTTCGATGCCAGTGGGCGCTTGTACAAAGTGGTGAAGTTCGCCAGCGACATCACCGATCAGGTCACCACCCTGCGCACGGCTGCCGACTCGGCCCACGCCACCTCGGTGCAGAACGACGCCTGCGCGCGCAAGGGATCGGAGGTGGTGCAGCAGACGGTGCAGATCATCGAGGAAATTTCCCGCGACCTGAACCAGGCGGCACAAAGCATCGATGCGGTGAACAAACAGTCGGACATCATCGGCGCCATTGTGCAGACCATTCGCAGCATCGCCGAACAGACCAACATGCTGGCGCTCAATGCTGCCATTGAAGCCGCGCGTGCCGGTGAGCACGGGCGCGGGTTCGCGGTGGTGGCCGACGAAGTACGCAGCCTCGCGGCCCGCACCAGCCAGGCCACGGTGGAGATTGTGGATGTGGTGCGCAAGAACCACGACCTGTCGCTGAGCGCGGTCACGAGCATGCAGTCGAGCTTGAGCCGTACCGGGCTGGGGGTGGAACTGGCGAACGAGGCAGGGCAGGTGATTCTGGAGATTCAGGAAGGGTCACGGCATGTGGTGGACGCGATCAGCCAGTTCAACTCGACGTTGCAGTTGCAATGACTTATTGAGACGGGGGCTGTTGTGGTGAGCGGGTCGCACCGCCCACTCACCACAAGTGCTCATCTCAACCTGGCACTTTCACGCGTTCTTACTGGCACCAACACGCGTGTTGTAGTGAGCAGGCTTGCCCTGCGCTGGGCGGCGAAGCCGCCCCAACAGGAACACTACGGTGTATCAGATATACCGAGGTGGTCGATTTCAGGGCCGCTTCGCGCCCCAGCGCGGGCGGTGCGACGATTCGCCAAGCCCGCTCACTACAGGTTCCGGGGTGAGGTTTAGATCGCCGCCAGGGTTTCTTTCACACTCTGCGCCGGGTCAGTGGCTTTTGCCGCGACCTGCTGTTCCTGCTGCTGTTTCAGGCGTTCCGCGACTTCCTTGGCAATGGCGTCCTGTTTTTCCAGCGGCATGCTTTGTACATCCGCCTCGGTCAAACCCTTTTCCTTGAGCAATTGTTCGCGAATGCGCTCGGCCGGGGATTTGCTCATGTAGTCGGTGAAGTCGGCGCGTGCGGTGCTGGTGGACGAGCCGGCAGCCGGTACATCGGTCGCGGCCTTGGCGGCTTCGGTGGTGGTCTGCAATTGCACACGGGTTTTGGCGAAGGCTTCGTCGATACGGTCGTTGGCCTTGTCCAGGTCCTTCTGCGCTGCCGGCACGGTGATGCTTTGCTGTGCGGCTTGCAGGGCGCCGCTGTAGAGCGTGCTGGCGGCGGCGTTGGCCGGGTCCATGTCGGCACGCTTGAGCTGCTGTACGGTCGAGACGGCCTGGGTGTTGTTGTTAACCAGCATGATCGGTCACCTGTGGAAATGTACGGTGCCACAGGTTGAGCAAATACTGTGCCGGGTACGAAGCCCCCGGATTCATTGACGATAAGGCGGCCGACACGGCAAGTATTGTCCTGCCGGCGGCCAACCGTTGCCGTCAGTGGGCGATGTTTTCCAGCGCCAGGTTACGCGTGCGCGGCCCGAACCCACTGATGGTGATGATCACGATCAGCATGCTGCTGGCAATAAACGCCAGCACGCCCGGTGTACCCAGGTGTTCGAGGATAAAACCGATCAACAGGCTGCTGAACACCGTGGACAAGCGGCTGAACGAGTAGCAGAACCCTACGGCGCGCGCGCGGATGTTGGTGGGGAACAGTTCGCTCTGGTACGAGTGATAACTGAAGCTCAGCCAGGCGTTGCAGAAGGTGATCATCACACCGCACACCACCAGGCCCACGGCGGTGGTCTGCAAGGCGAACAGGCTGCCGAAGATCATAGCGCCCAGGGCCGAGCCGACGATCTGCCATTTATTTTCAAAGCGGTTCGCCACCTTCACGAACAGCAGCGGCCCCAGCGGGTAGGCAAGCGTGATGAGGAAAGCGTAGAGCAGGCTGTGGGTCACGCTCACGCCCTGGCCCGAGAGCAGCGCCGGCAGCCAGTTGCCGAAGCCGAAGAAACCGATGGCCTGGAACACATGGAACACGATCAGCATCAAGGCGCGGCGGCGATAGGGTGGCTGCCAGATATCGGCGAAGCGGCCGCTGCCTTGCACGCTCACGGCCTGTGGTTCCGGTTCATCCAGAGGCTGGCCATGATCCTTGCGGCAGCGTGCTTCAAGGGTGTCCATGATCGCTCCGGCTTCGTCGAAGCGACCTTTTTGCGCCAGCCAGCGCGGCGACTCCGGCAGGCGCTTGCGTAGCCACCAGATAAACAGCGCAAACACCGCACTCGACAACACCACCCAACGCCAGCCGGATACACCGAACGGCGCTTGCGGCACCAGCCACCAGGACATCAGCGCCACCGCCGGTACTGACAGGAACTGGATGAAAAACGCAAAGGCAAACGCGGAACTGCGCATGCGCTTGGGCACCAGTTCCGAGAGGTAGGCGTCGATGGTCACCAACTCGATACCGAGGCCGATGCCGACCAGGAAACGCATGCCGATGATGCCCAGTGCCGAGGTCTGCAAGCCCATCAACACCGTGGCCACGGTGTACCAGACCAATGCAAAGGTGAAGATCGCCCGGCGCCCGAAACGGTCGGCGATGGGGCTGAGCAGGCTGGCGCCGAGGAACAGCCCCAGGAAGGTCGCCGACGCGAACGCAGCCTGGTCGGAAAAGCCAAACACGCCCTCGCTGCCGGTGTGGAAGATCCCGTCGCTGATCAGGCCGGGGCTTATATAGGCGGTCTGGAACAAGTCATACAGCTCGAAGAAGCCGCCGATGGACAACAGCGCCACCAGGCGCCAGACAGTGGCGACGGCCGGCAGGCGGTCGATGCGCGCGCTGATATGGGCGGCGCGGACCGGATCGAGACCGGCAGTTGCAACGGGTGAAGGCATGGGTACACGTCCTGATTCTTGTAAGGTATTCGATCAATTGTGACCGTCGAGGGCGAACGTCTGGAAACCGGGGCGCAGGCTGAGGCGTTGGTAATAGGCATCGACCGCTGGGAACGAGGGATGCGCCAGCGGGGCGTTGCGCCAACGGTGCACCGACAGGCCGACAAGAATGTCCGCCAGGGTGAATTCCGGGCCGGCCACGTAGGCACCGGTCTTGCGCAACTGCTGTTCGAGCAGGCACATCTTGTCGTTCCAGCCCTGCACACCGGCCTGGATGCGTTGCAGGTCCTGGTAGTCCGGGTTGCGGCGTACCAGCGCGTGGAAGGCATAACCCCACGACGGATTCAGCTCGGTGGCTTGCCAGTCCATCCACTGCTCCACCCGTGCCCGTGGCGCCGGTTCGGCGGGGAGCAGATCGTGGCGCCGGTGGAGGCTGACCAGGTAGCGGCAGATGGTATTGGACTCCCACAACACGCCGTGATCGTCGATCAGCACCGGTACCTGCGCGTTGGGATTCAGCGCCAGAAACTCCGGGGATTGGGTCGGCGAATAACCGATGCCCCAGTCTTCACGGACATAGTCGATGCCCAGTTCCTGGCAGGTCCACAACACCTTGCGCACATTGATGGAGGAGGTGCGACCCAGGATTTTCAGTGAGTGTGCCATGGTGCTTCCTTGACGATGGATCGGAGGCGTCATTAAGGGCTTCCGGGCGCGTATCTTCAACCCGTACGCGGTCGAATGTGGGAGCTGTGTTGAATTCACCATCGCCATCGCAGGCAAGCCAGCTCCCACATGAGTTCTCTATTGTTGGCAAGAAAGCGTCCGGCGCGATGGTCCTGCTGACCGCGTTTTTTCAGCCACTGCAAGTCCCCTGTGGGAGCTGTCGAGCCCCGGCGAGGCTGCGAAAGCGGTGGGTCAGGTGGCAGCTGTGTCGGCCGTGCCGCCGTCTTCGCAGCGATGCGGCGACCCGACAAGCCAGCTCCCACACAAGCCCGCTCTCCCATTTGAGGGGATCCGGGTGGGTGATCAGGTGCTTTCCCGCACCTGCAATTCAAACCCCATGTCCACCACCGGCTTGGCGATCTTGTTGCCGGCCATGATCGTCAGCAGATGCTCTGCCGCGCGCCGGCCAATCGCCTCGCGCGGGGTGCTGATGCTGCTCAGGCGCGGCACCATGAAGGAGGAGGCCGGCAAGTCGTTGAAGCCCAGCACCGCAACGCGCTCCGGGACCTTGATGCCCTGGCGCAGGGCTTCGAGCAGGGCGCCCTGGGCGAGGTCGTCGTTGCCGAAGAAGATCGCGTCCACGTCGGGATGGGTCGCCAACATCTGCAGGAACAACTCGCCGCCCAAGCCGACTGACGAAGGGCGGGGCGTCAGCAGTTCCAGCGCCGGGTCGTACATGCCGGCTTGTTGCAAGGCGCGGCGGAAGCCTTCGCCACGCAGCAGGGTCCGTTGGTCCAGTTGCGCACCGATGTAGGCCAGGCGTTTGCGCCCACGGGACAGCAAGTGTGCTGCCGCCGTTTCGCCTGCGCTCAGTTGCGAGAAACCCACGCAGTTCACGCCGGCGTTCGGGTCCAGGTCCATCATGTAGACGCAGGGCACGTTGCTGGCCTCGACCATTCGTCGGGCGCTTTCGGTGCGGTCGAAGCCGGTCAGCAGCAAGCCCCGGGGCTGGTAGGCCATGTAGTTGCGCAGCAGGGTTTCTTCTTCGTCGCGGGAGTAATGGGAGTTGCCGATCAGCACCTCAAAGCCCTTGGGCCGCAGCACCTGGTGGATGGCTTCGAGGGTTTCGATAAACAGCAGGTTGGACAACGACGGCACCAATACCACCACCGAATGGCTCTGGGCCGAGGCCAGAGCGCGGGCGGCGGGGTTGACCACGTAGTTCAGTTCACTGGCGGCCTGCTGGACTTTTTCCACCAGTTCCGTGGCCACGGTGCTGATACCGCGCAGGGCGCGGGAGGCGGTAATCGGGCTGACGCCGGCCAGGCGGGCGACTTCGTTGAGGGTCGGGCGACCCGTAGTGCGCAATTTTTTATCGTTCTTGGAGGTCATCAGGCGGCTTGCCAAACAAAAATCGAGGCACTAAGGTAGCGCTGTCTCCAAACGGCTGCAAATGCTGAACGCCGGGTTGCCTGATCCCCGTTCAACTCATTGGAGAGGATGCACGCGTCACTCCATAAAAAAAGACAAGACGGCGCGGGAAAAGCCTGTTTTTGCACCTGCTTTGCGGCGTGCAAAGGTAGCGCTATCTGCGTTCTGAGGTGTTTCATGAGTCAACCTGTTACCGCCCTGGTGATCATGGGTGTTTCCGGCTGTGGCAAGTCCAGCGTCAGCGAGGCCCTGTGCCGTCTGAACGGCGCCACTGCCATCGAAGGCGACAGCTTTCACCCGCCCGCCAACATCGAAAAGATGAGCGCCGGCCACCCCCTCAACGACGACGACCGCGCCGGCTGGCTCGACATCCTGTGCGATGAGCTGCGCCGCTCGCTCAAGGCCGGCGAACACCCGGTGCTCACGTGTTCGGCCCTCAAGAAGAAATACCGCGACCACCTGCGCGAAGCCGCGCCGGGCCTGGGGTTTGTCTTCCTGGAACTGACCCGTGCCGTGGCCGCCGACCGCGTGTCCCACCGCCCTGGCCATTTCATGCCCGCGAGCCTGATCGACAGCCAGTTCGCCACCCTTGAATCGCCCGTGGGCGAACCGCTGACCCTGGCCCTCAACGCCAGCGAAGACAGCGTCGAGGAATTGGCCGAGCAAACCCATGCCTGGTGGCTGCAACACGGCTTTGAACCTTCCAGATAATTTTTTGCCGGAAAGATAGCGCTATCTGCGGCAGGAAATTCGACACCCGCTTTAATAACAACAACAAACAGGAGAGACCCCCCATGTTTGGCATGTCCCACGAGTCCTACCTGCTGCTCGATGCAGTAGTCACCATTATCGGGCTGATCGTCCTGATCACCCGGTTCAAGGTCCACCCCTTCATTGCACTGATCATCGCGGCCGGCTTCCTCGGCCTGACCTCGGGCATGCCGGTGGACAAGATCATCAAGGCGTTCCAGGACGGCTTCGGCGGGGTGCTCGGTTTTGTCGGCATCATCCTCGCGCTGGGGACCATGCTCGGCAAAATGATGGCCGAGTCCGGTGGCGCCGATCAGATCGCCCAGACCCTGATCCGCGCCTTTGGCAAAGAGAAGGTCCAGTGGGCCATGATGTTCGCCGCGTTCCTGGTGGGCATTCCGCTGTTTTTCGAGATCGGCTTCGTGTTGCTGATCCCGCTGGTGTTTATCGTGGCGCGCCGCACGGGCGTGTCGTTGATCAAGATCGGTATCCCGCTGCTCGCCGGTCTGTCGGCGGTGCACGGCCTGGTGCCGCCGCACCCGGGCCCGCTGCTGGCCATCGGTGTGTTTGGCGCCGACATCGGCAAGACCATCCTGTACGGCCTGATCGTCGCGCTGCCGACCGCCATTATCGCCGGCCCGATCTTCGGGACGTTCATCGCCAAGTACATTCCGGGCAATCCGTCCCAGGAACTGGTGGACCAACTGGCCCGCGAACCCGAGTCGAAAACCCTGCCGAGCTTCGGCATTACCCTGGTCACCGTGCTGCTGCCGGTGTTCCTGATGCTGCTCAAGACCTTCGCTGACATTGCCTTGCCCGAAGGCCATGGGATCCGCAACTGGATGGACATGATCGGTCACCCGATCACCGCGCTGCTGTTGGCGTTGCTGCTGTCGCTGTACACCTTCGGCCATCGCCAGGGCATCCATTCCAAGCAAATTCTGAAACTGCTCGACGCCAGCCTGGCGCCGACGGCGGCGATCATCCTGATCATCGGCGCGGGCGGTGGTTTCAAGCAGATGCTGGTGACCAGCGGCGTGGGCGACGTGATCGGCCACATGGCGGTGAACGCGCAGATCAACCCGATTCTGCTGGCGTGGCTGGTGGCGGCGGTGATTCGTGTGGCGACCGGTTCGGCCACGGTGGCGACCATTACCGGCGCGGGTATCGTGGTGCCGGTGGTGGGGATGATCCCGGGAGTCAACCGTGAACTGCTGGTGCTGGCGACGGGGGCGGGGTCGCTGATTCTGTCCCACGTCAACGATGCGGGGTTCTGGCTGGTGAAGCAGTACTTCAACATGACCGTGGCCGAGACGTTCAAGACCTGGACGGCGATGGAGACCATCCTGTCCGTGGTGGCGCTGGTCTTTATCATGTTGCTGTCGTTGGTGGTCTGACCGACACCCTGCAGCGTCGGGGTGAAAACCCAATCCAGATGTGGGAGCGGGGCTTATGTGGTGAGCGGGCTTGTCCCGCGCTGGGTGGCGAAGCCGCCCCAACAAAAAACACCGCATTCTGTCAGGCAGAATGCGGTGTTTGGTTTTAGGTCTGCTGCGCCACCCAGCGCGGGACAAGCCCGCTCACCACAACAAGCCTGCCCACCACACAAGCCTGCTGTCACACAGCCTGTTGTGTCAGTTCTTCTGAGCTAGCCCATCCGCGCGGAACATCGCGCGAATCCCGCGCACCGCCTGGCGGATCCGGTCCTGGTTTTCGATCAGCGCGAAGCGCACATGATCGTCGCCGTACTCACCAAAGCCGATGCCCGGCGAGACGCAGACCTTGGCTTCCAGCAGCAGTTTCTTGGCAAATTCCAGCGAACCCAGGGCGGCATACTGCTCGGGAATTTTCGCCCAGACGTACATCGACGCCTTGGGGTTTTCCACCATCCAGCCCAGTTCATGCAGGCCCTTGACCAGCACATTGCGGCGCTGGCGGTACTGTTCGGCGATGTCCCTCACGCACTGCTGGTCGCCTTCCAATGCGGCAATGGCGGCAACTTGCAGCGGGGTGAAAGTGCCGTAGTCGTGGTAGCTCTTGATACGTGCCAGGGCACTGACCAGCTCCGGGTTGCCCACCATGAACCCGATGCGCCAGCCGGCCATGTTGTAGCTCTTGGACAGGGTGAAAAACTCCACCGCAATGTCCTTGGCCCCTGGCACTTGCATGATCGACGGGGCTTTCCAGCCGTCGTAGACAATGTCGGCATAGGCCAGGTCGTGGATCACCAGCACGTCGTACTGTTTGGCCAGGGCGATCACGCGCTCGAAGAAATCCAGCTCCACGCACTGCGCGGTGGGGTTGGACGGGAAGCCCAGGATCATCATCTTCGGCTTGGGGATCGAACCGCGAATCGCCCGTTCCAGTTCGGCGAAGAAGTCCACGCCGGGCACCAGCGGCACGGAACGCACCTGGGCGCCGGCAATCACGGCGCCGTAGATGTGAATCGGGTAGCTGGGGTTGGGCACCAGTACCGTGTCGCCCTGGTCCAGGGTGGCCAGCATCAAGTGCGCGAGGCCTTCCTTGGAACCGATGGTCACGATGGCTTCCGACTCGGGATCGATATCCACTTCGTAGCGGTCCTTGTACCAGCGCGAAATGGCGCGGCGCAGGCGCGGAATGCCTTTGGAGGTGGAATAGCCGTGGGTGTCTTCGCGTTGGGCAACTTGTACGAGTTTTTCGACAATGTGCGGCGGCGTGGCGCCGTCGGGGTTGCCCATGCTCAAGTCGATGATGTCTTCGCCGCGCCGACGCGCAGCCATCTTCAGCTCGGCAGTGATATTGAAAACATAAGGGGGGAGTCGATCGATGCGCGCAAAGCGGCGCGGCGAACCTTGGTCTGCCATTGTTGCCTCGAAGTACGTAAGCGCCCGGAACCGTCCGAGCGACGTTGGCCACTGCGGTGGCCTGCGCGGCAGACAATACGGGCGATGATGGCCAGTTGTCCAGATGCGTAGGAAAATTTTCTGCGTGGAGTACCGCGCGAATATCCCCCTATACTCGATGCGGGTTTGTTCCCTCATAAGAAGGAGACTGTTCGTATGGATCAGCAGACAAAACAACCGTTGGAGCCGCGCATGGAAGCGGGCAAGGCCTTGGTGATTGCCGGTGTGCAAGGGCGTTATTCGAAAGCCACCATTGGTGATATCCCCAAACTGTGGGAGTTGTTCGATACCTGTATCAAAGACATCAAGCAGCGTGTGGGCGGGGTGACCTATGGCGTGTGCCATAACCCCAGGCATGGCGAATTCGACTACCTGGCCGGCGTCGAAGTACCCAGCAAAGGCGATGTGCCCAAAAACTTCGAATCCATCGAAATAGCGCCGCTCAACTACGCGGTGTTCCCCCATTACGGGCCGGTGCAAGCCCTTGAGCAAACGTATGAGCGCATCATGTTCGAATGGCTGCCGCACTCGGGCTACAAGGTGATGGGCGCGGATTTCGAGCGCTACAGCGCCGATTTCGATGCGCGCAAGGGCACCGGGACGGTAGAGATCTGGCTGCCGGTGGGCGAGAAAGGCTGAAGCACTGGCGGTTGTCACGCAAACAGGACATGAACGTCCTGTTTACGTGACATCAAGTGGCCGGCCTCAACACCCGTCTCAACCTGCGCTCATAGACGATCCGCCCCTTGTATGCCTCTCCGCTGTCCACCCATCCCGCCGCAAGATACAAGCCCATTGCCGCCACATTGTCCGCATCCACCGACAGCTCCAGCCCGCTGATCTGCGGCCAGGCGTGCAGCGCCGCCGCCGGCAGCGCCTGCAAACAGGCTTTGCCGAACCCGCGCCCTTGCTGATGGCGGTCCACCTGCAACGCATGCAGGGTCGCGCTGTGCTCATCCGCCCAATGGGGCAGGCAGGGCGGGCGTTTGAGCAGCAGGAAGGCCACAGGCATGTCATCGGCGAGCAGGACGAAGCCTTTGACGCTGGCGGGGTTGGGGTTGACCAGCAGGCTGTTCAGCGCACAGTCGATATCCCCGGAATACGCCCGCTGCTCAGGATGGACTTGCAGGGTGTTGAGCTGCTGTTTTTGCACAAGGCTCAGCGTCTCATAGGGGACGAGGCGGGTTTCCATCGGCGGCATGTACAAAATCCTGCAAAGGGGCGCGGATTCTAGCGGGTTTGTCGGCAGCGAAATTATTTTTCAGCGGGTTGTCGATTGAGTGACGCGCCATTCGACCAAGGGTGTCTTCCGTGAATTTTTTCCCCGAGGAGTATCGCCATGAGCACCGCCATCAATACCCTGATCGAACAATGGAAACAGGCTGTCACCGCCAAGGATTTCCAGAAGATTGTCAGCTTTTACGCCGACGATATCGTCGCGTTCGATGCCGTTAACGCTTTGCAGTTCAAAGGCAAGACCGCCTACCAGGCGCATTGGCAGGCGTGTATGGAGTTCTGCCCCGGGCCCGGCGTGTTCGACTTCCATGAACTGCACATCGTCGCCGCCGCCGACAGCGCCTTCGCCCACTGGCTTGCCCATTGCGGCGGCACCGGCCCGGATGGTGTGCTCAAGACTTGCTGGATGCGTGTGACGGCCGGTTATCAGCGCATCGATGGCCAATGGAAGGTGGTGCACGAACACTGGTCGGCGCCGTTCGATATGGAAAGCGGCGCCGGTCTGTTCGACCTGAAACCTTGAAGGCCGCGAACTATAGTCAGTAGTCCGAAAACGGAGAACACCATGAAATACCTGTGTCTGGTCTACAGCGACGAAGCCTTGCTGCACAGCTTGCCCGACAGCCCCAGGGACCCGGAGTGCCAGGCGTATGCCGAAGCCGTTCACGGCAGTGGCCGCATGCTGGCCGCCGAAGCGCTGGAGTCGGTGAGCAGTGCCACCACCGTGCGCCTGCGCAACGGCAAGTTGTCGATCACCGACGGGCCCTTTGCCGAAACCAAGGAGCAGCTCGCCGGGTTCTACCTGATCGAGGCCAGGGACTTGAACGAAGCGATCCAGGTGGCCGGCGGTATTCCGGCCGCCCGGGTCGGCAGTGTGGAAGTGCGCCCCGTGCGCACATTGAATCTCTGAACACAACAACCATAAGACTCAAGAGGTTTACCCCATGTCTACGCAACCTGCCGAGTTTGAGCTGTCCATCAGCCGCGTGATCGATGCACCGCGCAGCCGAGTGTTTCGTGCCTGGACCGAACCCGCCTTGCTCCAGCAATGGTGGGGCCCTCACGGCATGACCACCCCCGAGTGCGAAATGAACCTGTGGGTCGGCGGCTTGTTCCGCACCTTGATGCGCGCGCCGGATGGCACCGAGTATCCGACCCAGGGCGTGTTCCTGGAAATCGTTGCGCCACGGCGGTTGGTCTTTACCGACGCGTTCACGCCGGGCTGGGTCCCGTCCGGCAAGCCGTTCATGACCGCCGAAGTGACCTTGCAGGAAATCGAGGGCAACAAGACCCTGTACACCGCCCGCGCCCTGCACTGGAGTGCCGAAGACAAACAGGCCCATGAAGCCATGGGCTTTCACGAGGGCTGGGGCCAGAGCCTCGACCGCCTGGTGGCGCTGGTGACCCAAGGCATGCCCGATTGACCCTGTCGGTCGAGGGCATTTACCGCAGCGAATCACGTCGAGTCCTGGCGACGCTGATTCGCCTGCTGGGCGACTTCGACCTGGCCGAAGAGGCGCTGCACGAGGCGTTTTTTGTCGCGGTGCAGCGCTGGCCCACGGAGGGCGTGCCCGACAACCCACGGGCCTGGCTGGTATCGACCGGACGTTTCAAGGCCATCGACCGCTTGCGTCGCCAGGCGCGTTTCACCCCGTTGTTGCAAGCGCAGGCCGACGCGCTGGAAGCAACTGAATGGAGTGCCGAGGACGTGGAAGACGACCGCCTGCGCCTGATCTTCACCTGCTGCCACCCGGCGCTGGCGGCCGACGCCCAGGCGGCACTGACCTTGCGCGAGATCTGCGACCTGACCACCGAAGAAATCGCCCGGGCGTTCCTGGCCACGCCCGCCACCATCGCCCAGCGCATCGTGCGGGCCAAGGGCAAGATTCGTGAGGCCGGGATTCCCTATCAGGTGCCGTCACTGACCGAGTTGCCCGAGCGTCTCGACAGCGTATTGCGGGTGATTTACCTGGTGTTCAACGAAGGTTATTCGGCCTCCGCCGGCACGGATGTCACGCGTGAGGACCTGAGCCGCGAAGCCATACGCCTGGGGCGTTTGCTCATGGAGCTGTTGCCCGACCCCGAAGTCATGGGGCTGCTGGCGCTGATGCTGCTGCACGAATCCCGCCGCGCGGCGCGCACGTCGGCGAGTGGCGAGTTGGTGCTGCTGGATGAACAGGACCGTTCGGTGTGGGATGCGGCGTTGATTGCCGAAGGCTGCGCACTGGTGGAACAGGCGCTGCGCACCCGGCGCTTTGGCGCCTATGGCTTGCAGGCGGCGATTGCCGCGGTGCATGCCGAGGCGTCGACGGCGGGCGAAACCGATTGGATGCAGATTGTCGGGCTCTACGACGTATTGCTCAGGGCCGTGCCGTCACCGGTGATCGAACTGAACCGGGCCGTTGCGCTGGCCATGCGCGATGGACCCTTGGCGGGACTGCAAGAGGTGGAAGGGATTCTGGCGCGGGGCGAGCTGCTGGATTACCACCTGGCACACTCGGCACGGGGAGAGTTCTGCCGGCTGTTGGGGCGGGTGGACGAGGCGCGGACCGCCTATGAAAAAGCCCTGTCACTGACCCGGCAAACCCCGGAAAAGCGCTTCCTCGAACGCCGCCTTGCCGAACTCAAGCCTTCCCAGCGCTGAACATCAACGCTTGGGCACCGGCTATGTGGGAGCAGGGTTTGCCCGCGATGCAGGCACCGCTGTGTGTCAGTCACACCGCGGTGATGCCATCGCAGGCAAGCCAGCTCCCACATTGGAGCTCCATTGTTGGCGAGAAAGCGCCCGGCGCGATGGCCTTGTTGGCAGCGACTTTCCAGCCACTGCAAGTTCCCTGTGGGAGCTGTCGAGCCCCAGCGAGGCTGCGAATGCGGTGGGTCAGGCGACATATCTTTTGGCAGTGCCGCCGCCTTCGCAGCGATGCGGCGACCCGACAAGCCAGCTCCCACATTGGAGCTCTATCGTTGGCGAGAAAGTGTCCGGCGCGATGGCCTTGTTGGCAGCGGCTTTCCAGCCACCGCCAAGCCCCTGTGGGTCATGGCTGCTGGCGCGTGGCCGCCAGTACGATCTCGCGGATGCACACGTGCTGCGGTTGCTGGTAGGCATAGGCGATTGCCGAAGCTACGTCATCGGCGCTGAGCACGGTGCCGCCCATGTCCTGTTTCCAGGCCTGGTAGCCAGTCTTGATCGCTTCGTCGGTGGTGTGGCTCAGCAGTTCGGTTTCCACCGCGCCCGGGGCGATGGTGATCACGCGCACATTGCTCGGCGACAGTTCTTCGCGCAGGTTCTCGGAAATCCCGTGCACCGCGAATTTGGTGCCGACATAGGCCACATGGTTCGGGAAGGTCTTGCGCCCGGCCACCGAGCTGACGTTGATGATGGTGCCGCTCTTGCGCGCGACCATGCCGGCGGTCACCGCGTGGATGCCGTTGAGCAGGCCCTTCACGTTGACATCCAGCATCTGGTCCCATTGCGCCGGGTCCTGCTCGCTGATCGCGCCCAGCAGCATCACGCCGGCGTTGTTGATCAGGGCGTCGGCCGGGCCGAACTGCGCTTCGGCTTCTTTCACGGCAGCGACCAGCGCGGCGCGGTCGGTGATGTCGACGCCACGGCTCAAGGTGTTGGGCAGGGCCAGTGCGTTGAGGCGCTCAATGCGACGGGCCAGCAGCAGCAACGGGTGGCCGGCGGCGGACAAGCGGCGGGCAGTGGCTTCGCCGATACCGGAACTGGCGCCGGTGATGATGATCAGTGGCTTGCTCATGAATGCACTCCTGAGATAAGAAAAATCGATAGCTTGTTCGTGGGTGCAGTATATTTATCGCGTTCAAGGCTGAAAAATGCCTTATTCCTCTGCCTGCCATCGGAGAATTCTATGGATGTACGTCACCTCAAGGCGTTTCTCGCGGTGTTCGAAGAGCGCAATATCACCGGCGCCGCCCAGCGCCTGTTCATCAGCCAGCCGACCTTGTCGGTGACCATCAAGCAACTGGAAGACGAACTGGGCGTGGCGCTGTTCGTACGCCAGCCCCGGGGCGTGGAGGTCAGCGACGAGGCGCGCATGCTGTACCCCCAGGCGCGGCGCATGGTGGCCGAAGCCGAGGCGCTGAGCCGTTTGTTTCGCGGGCGCGAAAACCGCATCGCCCTGGAGCTGGGCGTCGAGGGCGATATTGCCGACAGCCAGATCGAAACCTTCCTGCGCATGGCCCATGCAGGGCTGCCGGGTTTGCTGCTGACCCTGCAGGAAGGTTGCGTCGGCCAGGGGCGCCTGGCAGTGGAAGAAATGTGCTGCGAGGACGAGTTGTTCCTGCCGCTCTGGGAAGAGTCCTACGTGATGGCTTTGCCCACGGCCCATCCCATGGCGCAGGGCGTCAAGGAACAGGCCTGGGCCCCGATCGAAGACTGGATCACCTGCCCGCAACACGATTCCCATCAACGCCTGATGGCACTGTATGGCCGTTCGCCGCAGGCGGTGGCCGGCCATGCCGGGTCGCTGACCCAGGCGTTGCACATGGTGGCGGCGGGCGTGGGCGTGGCGATGCTGCCGCAATCACTGGCCGCCGAACGCGCCGGGGTGGTGATTCGCGAATGGCATCTGCCCGCGCCCACGCGCCGGGTGGGCCTGTGCTTTGCCGCGCAGGCGCTGGAGTTGCCGGCGCTGCGCGCGTTGCACGAGTACTTCCAGAACCACCGGCCGCCGCAACTGTCGGCGGCCTGACCGCGAAGGCAGGTGTTTTCTTGTGGTGAGCGCTGATTACTTCAGCATCTCGCTCAACAACCAACTCCCTGCCGGGCCCGGTGGGTGTTGGCGTGACCACAGCGCATCCACGACCACCGAGCGCGGCCAGCCGCGTACCTTGAGTTCCAGCAGGCTGTCGTTGCCGAAGCGCTCCACCAGCCAGCGGGGCAGGGGCGCCCAGCCAAAACCCAATTGCGCCATTTCCATCAGCATCAGGTAACTGGCGGCTGACCACACCCGTCCTGCCGCGCGGTTGTCATAGGGTTTGACGATGCTCGCCAGGCGCAGCTCGCGGTGGTGTTTGAGGGCCTGCTGGTCGACAGTCGCCAGGCTGGCCAGCGCATGCTGCGGCGACACAAACAACGCCGTCTGCGTACGTTCCTGCACGGGCGAGCTGGTCAGGTCCGGCGGGTACACCTCCTGCTGCTCGATAAACGCAATATGCGCCCGGCCACTCTGTACCAGGTCGATCAGGTCATCGCATTCGGCGATCAGCCATTCCAGTTCCAGGTCGGGGTAGCGCTCGGCGAAGGCGATGATGGCGGTTTCGAAACGCTGTGATTGGTAGGTATCCGACATCGCAACCGTCAGCTTGGGTTCCAAGCCCCGGGATAACAGGCTCGCTGCCAACGCCAGCTGGCTGCTGGCCTCCAGCACCTGCTCGGCGCGTTGCAGCAATACATGGCCTGCCGGGGTCAGCGTTGGCTTGCGGCTGCTGCGGTCGAACAACACCACATCCAGATCAATCTCCAGGCTCGCCACCGCCGCGCTGACGGTGGACTGGCTCTTGCCCAGCTTGCGTGCCGCAGCCGAAAACGAGCCTTGGGTGGCGGCCTGTACAAACGCCTGGAGCACTTCATGGGAGGCCATGACTATCGCCTTGATCGATGGTTATTGGTTATGAAGTATCGAGCTGAAAGGTAATGATGGCAACCGTTGCCACTTTCTGGAGCCGGGTCATGCACCCTACCAAGTCGATGACTGAACGCGTTTGCCAAGCCCTGGGTTTCGAGGGGTTGGCCTTGTTGATCTGTACCCCGTTGCTGGTGTGGATCACCGGCCGGCCAGCGCTGGAAATGGGCGCGGTCACCCTGGGGCTGAGCCTGTTGGCGCTGACCTGGAACATTATCTTCAACAGCCTGTTCGACCGCCTGAAGGTGCGCCTGCAATTGGCCGGTGGCGTGGGGACGCGCGTGCTGCATGCGCTGATGTTCGAAGGCGGGCTGATTATCGTCGCCGTGCCGTTGATCGCGGCGTGGCTGGGGATCAGCCTGATGCAGGCGTTCTGGCTAGATATCGGCGTATTGCTGTTTTTCCTGCCGTATACCTACCTGTATCACTGGGGGTATGACGTCATTCGGGAAAAAATCGTACAGCCCCGGGTGCCTAGCCAAGCTTGAGTGCGGCGACAAAATCCAGGAAAGCCCGCACCTTGGCGGCGGGCAAATGTCGCGATGGATAATAGGCGTACAACGGAAAACGTTCGTCCGGCCAGTCGGGAAACAATTCCACCAGGCTGCCGGCCTTGAGTGCCGGGGCCAGTCCCAGGTCGAGCATCTGCGCCACCGCGTGTCCGTGTTCGCACACGCTGTACAAGGTGCTGGCGTCGTTGACCACCAAACGGCCATCGGTACGCACAGTCACCTGCTCGCCAGCACGGTGGAATTCCCAGGCGAACGGTCGACCGGTTTGTGAGTCGCGAAAGTCCAGGCACATATGCCCGTGTTCCAGGTCCTGGGGCATGGCCGGTCGACCGTATTGCGCAAGATAGGCGGGGGAGGCCACGGTGATGACACGCACTTCCATCAGCTTGCGCGCGATCAGCGAAGAGGATTGCGGGATGCCGAAGCGAATGGCCAGGTCGAAGCCGTCGGCTACCAGGTCGCCCAACTGGTCGCGGGTGTGCAGGTCCAGTTGCAGCTGCGGGTAGCGGCGCATGAAGTCGCCCAGCACCGGGCCCAGCACCAGTCGCGAGAAGTACGGGTCGATATTGACCCGCAGGCGCCCACGGACGGTGAGTGCACTGTCGGCCGCCGAGTTGGCGGCCTCTTCGAGACCGGCCAGCAGCGGGGCGATTTCCTGGTAGAAACGTCGGCCTTCATCGGTGAGTTGCACCGAGCGTGTGGTGCGGTCGAACAGGCGGATCCCCAGGCGTTTCTCCAGGCGTGAAATCGCCCGGCTGACGCCCGACGGCGTCATGTCCAGGCTGTCGGCGGCGCGGGCAAAACTGCCGCTGTCCACCACGGCTGCCAATACGCCCATGCCGCCGGCCAAACCTGGATCGAAACTCATCGGTGATTGCCTGTCAGTGATCGGTAGGCATCAATGCTAGCGCACGCGTGCCTACAGAAACATACCGCCCGAGGCTTCGATACGTTGCCCGGTGATCCAGTGGCTGCCATCGGCCAGCAGCATCGAAATGGCCCCGCCGATGTCGTCCGGCAGCCCGGCGCGCCCCAGGGCGGTGTTCTGGGCGACCATCGCGTTCACTTCCGGGTTGTCCCGTACCACGCCGCCGCTGAAGTCGGTGGCGATCGCGCCCGGCGCCAGGGTGTTCACGCTGATCCCGCGTGGCCCCAGTTCCCGAGCCTGGTAGCGCGACAGCACTTCCACCGCGCCCTTCATCGAGGCATACGCTGAGTACCCCGGCAGGCTGAACCGTGCCAGGCCGCTGGAAATATTGATGATGCGCCCGCCGTCGCTGATCAGCGGCAGCAGTTTCTGCGTGAGGAAAAACGGTGCCTTGAAATGGATCGCGACCAGCCGGTCGAACTGTTCTTCGCTGGTGTCGGCAAAACTGGCATGGGTGCCGATCCCGGCATTGTTGAGCAGAAAGTTGAAATGATCCTGTGCGAATACGTCCTTGAGCACGTGGCCGACTTCGCTGACGAAGCCGTTGAAGGTGGTGCTTTGGCTGACATCCAGTTGCAGCATGGCGGCGCGGCCACCCAAGGCCTCAACCTGTTCCACCACCGCTTGCGCCTCAGCCGCCGCGCTGTGGTAGGTGCCAATGATGTCGACGCCTTGTGCGGCCAGATGCAGGGCGGCGCTTTTACCCAGGCCGCGGCTGGCGCCGGTGATCAGTGCGATTTTGCGAGACATGGTGCATTCCTCCGATTGATCGTGGAAGAAGTGTATTTGTCCGCCTGGAACGTGATAAACAGCGCTATACCGGAATCACTGGCCGGATAAGGCGAACAATCCCATGAACAAACTGGAGTTGCTGCGCACCTTCGTGCGCGTTACTGAATTGTCGAGCTTCACCCAGGCCGGCGAGCGCCTGGGTCTGCCGCGCTCCACCGTGTCCGAGCATGTGCAGGCCCTGGAGGAACTGGTCGGCACGCGCTTGTTGCAGCGCACCACGCGTCAGGTGCAGGCGACCCAGGATGGTCGCGTGCTGTATGAGCGCAGCAAGGATTTGCTGGCCCATATGGAGGAGCTGGAGGGGTTGTTTCGCCAGGACGAGGCGCAGCTGACCGGACGCATTCGTGTGGACATGCCCAACGTGGTCGCGCGGGAGCTGGTCCTGCCGCGCCTGCCGGCCTTCATGGATGCTCATCCGCTGATCGAACTGGAAGTGAGCAGCACCGACCGCCAGGTCGACCTGCTCGCCGAAGGTTTCGACTGTGTGCTGCGGGTGGGCGCGCAGCCGGACCAGACGGTGGTGGCGCGGCGGCTGTACAGCATGCCGATGATCAACTGCGCGACGCCGGCGTATCTGCAACGTTATGGCGTGCCCCTGACCCTGGCTGACCTGGCGCACCATCAACTGGTGCACTACGTGCGTACCCTGGGCGCACGTTCGGCGGGCTTCGAGTACGTGCACGCCAACAAGGTGCATCGGGTGCCGATGGCCGGGCGCGTCACGGTCAACAGCACCGACGGCTACCGCGCGGCCTGCCTCAGTGGGTTCGGGATTACCCAGGTGCCCGAACTGGGCATTCGTGATCTGCTGGAAAGCGGCGAGTTGGTGGCCTTGTTGCCGGAGTACCCGGCGCCATCGTTGGACGTGTCGTTGCTCTATGCCGGACAGCGGCATCTGCCGAAGCGGGTGCGAGTGTTCATGGACTGGCTGGCGACAACGCTGCAATCCATGCTTTGAACGAGGGGGGCCGGAGGTCCGGCTCCCGTTGCGCGATCAGAACAGTTTGGTGAACAGCCAGTACAGGCTGCCTGACAGCAGAATCGCCGCCGGCAATGTCAGCACCCAGGCCATCAGCAGGTTGCGGATGGTCCTCATCTGCAAGCCGCCACCGTTGGCCACCATGGTGCCCGCCACGCCGGACGACAGCACATGGGTGGTCGACACCGGCAGGCCGTAAATGTCCGCCGCGCCGATGGTCAGCATGGCCACCATCTCCGCCGAAGCGCCCTGGGCGTAGGTCAGGTGAGTCTTGCCGATCTTCTCGCCTACGGTCACCACGATGCGCTTCCAGCCGACCATGGTCCCGAGGCCCAAGGCGATGGCCACCGCGATCTTCACCCACAGCGGGATAAAACGCGTGGAGTTATCGATCTGGTCCTTGAACAGTTTGAGTTTGCCCTGGGTGTCGGCGTCGAAGTTGCCGACCTTGCCCTTGTCCATCAGGCGAATGGTTTCGCTGGTCAGGTACATATCGTTACGCACGTTGCCCACGGCTTCGGCAGGCACTTTGGCCAGGGAGCCGTAGCCTTTCACTTCGTCACCGATCTGGCCGGCGAGGGCGGCGAGGGCGGGCACCAGTTCCGGAGTGGCTTCCTTGGTGCGCACATAGGTGGACAGCACGGGGCGTGGGTCGCCCGAGAGCACTTGCGGCGCACTTTTCACCAGCGCGACCTGGGTCACTTCGGCCACCGCCGCAAATTGCAGCGACTGCTCGGCCGGCATGGTGCGGTTGAGCGCATAGGCCATCGGCAGGGTGCCCACCAGGATCAACATGATCAGGCCCATGCCTTTCTGGCCATCGTTGGAACCGTGGGCGAACGACACGCCGGTGCAAGTGGCGATCAGCATGCCGCGGATCCACCATGGCGGCGGCGTGTCGCCTTTCGGTGCCTTGTACAGCGCGCGGTTCTTCACAAAAGCCCGCAAGGCCAGCAACAGCAGGGCGGCGAAAGCAAAGCCGATCAAGGGCGACAACAACAGCGCGTAGCCGATCTTGATTGCCTGGCCCCAGTCCACACCGCTGGTGCCGTCACGCCCGTGCATCAAGGCATTGGCCACGCCCACGCCGATGATCGAACCGATCAGGGTGTGGGACGACGAGGCCGGCAACCCCAGCCACCAAGTGCCCAGGTTCCACAGGATGGCGGCGATCAGCAGGGCGAAGATCATCGCGAAACCGGCCGATGAGCCCACCTGCAGAATCAGCTCCACCGGCAGCAGCGCGATGATGCCGAAGGCCACCGCACCGCTGGAGAGCAGCACGCCGAGGAAGTTGAAAAAGCCCGACCACACCACCGCGAAATGCGGCGGCAGCGAGTGGGTGTAGATCACCGTGGCCACGGCGTTGGCGGTGTCGTGGAAACCGTTGACGAACTCGAAGCCCAGCGCGATCAACAACGCCACGCCCAACAACAGGAACGGCGTCCAGGTGGTGACGACCGTGCCCAGCTCATGCATATCGTGCATCAGGCTGTAGGCGGTGAATAACAGGCCCATGGCGAGCACGGCGACAAAAATGATCACCGTCAACAGGCCGGGTTTTTTATCCAGCCTGGGTTTGGGGTCTGCGTGTGCGGCGGGGGTGGAGGCAGTCAGGGAAGGGGTGGCCATGCCGGAGCATCCAGGGTTGGGAAGGATGCCGTTCATGATCATTGCAGAATGTTACAGAGATGCTGCGGCAGGTCAGTGTTTAAGGCATTGAGGGTGCCACTTGTCCAATAAACACCTGAACCACCGTCTTCGCAGCCTCGCCGGGGCTCGACAACTCCCACAGGGGATTGGCAGTGGTTTTGATTGTTCCCACGCTCCGCGTGGGAATGCCGCCCTGGACGCTCCGCGTCCGCTTTTGAAGTCGTGACGCGGAGCGTCACAGGATGCGTTTCCACGCAGAGCGTGGGAACGATCGGTCAACCACCGCTTTCGCAGCCTCGTCGGGGCTCGACAGTAAGGTCAGTAATCCTTGCGTTTGCGGAACGCCCAGCGCCCGGCAATCAGCGTGAAGGTGGCCACCAGTGCCACCAGAATCCAGAAACCTTCGGGGTCCTGGGCCAGGGGCACGCCCCCTACGTTCATGCCGAAGAAGCCGGCGATGATGTTGATCGGCAAGGCCAGCACCGTGACCACGGTGAGGGTGAACAGCGTACGGTTGCTTTGCTCGTTGAGGTTGGCGGCGATCTCTTCCTGGAGCAATTTGATGCGTTCGCCCAGGGCCATCAGGTCGTTGATGATCAGTGCAAACTCCTCGGTGGATTTGCGCAACTCCTTCACGTCTTCCTTTTGCAGCCATTGCGGTGGGCGGTTGAGCAAGCGCAGCAGCGAGCCCGGCTCCAGCGCCAGCAGGCGTTGCAGACGCACCAGCACCCGGCGCATGGCGCCCAGTTCGGCGCGGTTGGTGGAGAGGCGCGATGACAGCAACTGGTCTTCGATATGGTCGACGCTGATGCTGGTTTTGCGCACGATCTGGGTCAGTACTTCGCCCTGGTCGCGCAGCAGATGCACCAGCAGCTCCAGGGGCGAGCGAAAGCGCTCACCGGCCTTGACCGACGAGCGCAGCTTGTCCACCGAGTGCAAGGGTTGCAGGCGGGCGCTGATCAGCAGGCGGCTGCGGGCGCAGACCCACAGCGTCGAAATGTCCGACGACATCATGCTGCTGAAGTTGAACACCACGTCGTTGACCACCGCCAGCAGCGCCGAGTCGACGTGTTCGATTCGCGTGGAACGCGAACCTTCGTGCAAGGCTTCGAAGAACTCTTCGGGCAGCGACAGATGGGTTTTCATCCAGCGCTCGCAGGCGGCGTGCGCCAGGTTCAGGTGCAGCCAGAGAAACTCGTCCGGGTCGGCCGGTTGTTGCAAGGCCTGCAAGGCGGTAGCCGAATCGATTTGCTCGCCCTTTTCACCGGGGCGAAAACGAAAACCATAAAGCAAGCCAAACAGATCGGAGTCCTGGTGGCTGTGGTCAATGCTGTGGTTCATGGAGGCTCGCAGAGAAAGCGCCTGTAGGACGTTTCACAGGTTCGCGTGGGCGAATCATTGCAAGGTGATTTGACAGTTTTGTGACCGTTTGGGGTTTATTTCGCAGCGGTGACATTTTATTGACCGTTTGTCAGGATTCGTTCAAGAAGCCTCTGGCACAGCCGATTCAGGCCGTTGAGAACCGCTGTGGACTGGCGGTGCCTTTGATGACAGGGACGTTATGGCGTGTGTGCGCCACTCCCCTTGTGTCGAGGCTTTACCCCGATGAATGTTTTACGAACCTCCTTGAGAGCACAGATTCTGTCGTTGCTCGGTGGCAGTCTGCTGGCGATGTTGTTGATCGCCCTGGCCTGTTTCAACTTCCTCTCCAGCGGGGTGCAGAGTTATCGCACGTTGATGGACGGGCCGTTGCTCACATCCCAGTTGATCGATGAAGCCAACCTGCAATTCAAGGTGCAGGTACAGGAATGGAAAAACGTCCTGCTGCGCGGCAAACAGCCCCAGGACCTGGAAAAATACTGGGGCCAGTTCCAGGACCGGCAACGGGATGTGCAAGGCATCCTCACACGGCTGGTGAACCAGACCCGGGAAGACCCGACTCTGAGCCAGCGTATCGACACGCTGCGCCAGGAACACCAGCAACTCGGCGTGGCCTATCAGCGTGGTCGTGATGCCTTTGTGATGGCGGGCGGTGATGCAACGGTGGGCGACGCGGCGGTGAAGGGGGTGGACCGTGCCGCCAGCGAGCAGATGAGCGCCCTGGTCAGCGACCTGCGGGAGCAAGGCAGCCGGCAGTCCAGTGCCATCAGCGCCTACGTTGAGCGCACGGTGCTGGCAGGTCTGGCGATCATGGTGTTGTCGGGTGTCTTGATCGGCTTGCTCAGCCTTTGGCTGATCAACCGCAATCTGATCTTGCCGATCCGTGGTTTGATCGACTATGTGACCCAACTGAGTCATGGTCGTTTTGCCGAACGTGTGGCCAGTCGCCGTCAGGATGAGCTGGGCCATTTGGCCACCGCTGCCAATACCTTGCGCGATTTCCTTGCCGAAACGTTCAGCCGTTTGCAGCGCAGCGCCACCGACCTGGTCAGTGCCAGTGGCGAGTTGAATGCCATCGCCGGGCAGATGGCGACGGGTACTCACGATCAGTTCAACCGGACCGACCAGGTCGCGACGGCCATGACCGAAATGTCAGCCACAGCCCAAGAGGTTTCACGGCATGCGGCCAGCGCTTCGCAAGCTGCCGATGAAGCTGACCAGTCGGCTCGGGAAGGCGGCGAGGTGATGAAAGTCACCATCGCCACCATTGGCCAGATGCGCAACGAGATTCTCAGTACCGGCACCATCATTCGACGTCTGGAGACCGACAGCGCACGGATTGGCAAGGTGCTGGAGGTGATTCGCGGGATCGCCGAGCAGACCAATCTGCTGGCGCTCAATGCGGCGATCGAAGCAGCGCGTGCAGGCGAGGCCGGGCGGGGTTTTGCAGTGGTGGCCGATGAAGTGCGCAGCCTGGCGCAACGCACGGCGACGTCAATCATCGAGATCAACAGCATTATCGAAGCCGTGCAGACGGGCGCGGTGGACGCGGCCGAGGCCATCGTAAGCGGCCAGTCATGCAGCGATGAGAGTGTGGAGAAAGTCACCCAGGCAGGTGCCATGCTGGCCCACATCACCCAGGCGGTGGAAGCCATCCGTGACATGAACCGCCAGATCGCCACGGCTGCCGAGGAGCAGACGTCGGTGGCGGAGGATATCTCACGCAATATCACCCAGATCACCACGGTCGCCACGGCCAACCTGAGCAACGTGCAGCGCACGGAAGCGGCAAGTCAGAACCTGCGAGGGTTGTCGGGGGAGCTGAATGAAGTGACGGCACGTTTGAGTGCCTGACCGGGCATAAAAAACGCCACCCATGGGTGGCGTTGTTTTGCGTTGCGAATTACGTGTCTTGCTTGTTTTCCAGCACTTCGCCGGTCTTGGCGTCGAGCTTCACATCCCACTGTTTGCCAGCGGTGTCGGTCAGGTCCACTTCGTAGACCAGGCGACCGGCTTCATGGTCCAGCTCGGTGTCGTTGATGGTGGCGCCGGCGTGTTTGGCCAGAGCGTCTTTGTTGAGGTCTACGAAAGGCTTGACGGCGCCGGACTTGAGCAGGCCTTCGATCTGGTCCGGGCGAACATCGGCTTGGGCGAGGCCCGCGGTCAGGGTCAGGGCGGTGGCGGCGAACAAAGCGGTCAGGGTTTTCATGGTGTATGTCCTTCTCGGGTGAGCTGTTTAAGTGGGGCCAGATTAACCAGCGCAACTTAATTCACCCTTAAATTGATTCAGACGTTTGCACCGTTTATTCATGCCGTCGGGCGCGGTGATCAGGCCCAGCCTGACCACCGGCCTTCGCTCAGTATTTGTAGTCGTTCAACAGGTCTTGCACGCTGGAGGACGGCCAGCGCTTGTAGAACTTCAACAGTTCGGCGGCGCGGTTGGTGAAGATGCCATCGACGCCGGCCTTCATCACTTTGTCGAAGTCCACCGGTTCGTCCACGGTGTAGACGTGCACCAGCAGGCCCTTGTCGTGGGTCAGCTTGTTCATCTCCGGTTTGACCAGGTCGGTGTAGCTCTGGTCGCCGTGATTGGTCAGCTCAGCGGACGGGCCGGTGCCGATGGCACCGAGGCTCTTGGCTTCGTCGACCCATTTTTCGAACTCGGCGGCGTCCTTAGGCTCCTGCTTGGCGTAGTAGGCGGCCTTGGTGGCCTCGCCGGACTCGGCGAAGGTCTGGGTGGATTTCGGCTCGATGCTGCCCGGGCCTACCCACAACAGCAGGATTTTCGGGGTGTTGGGCATCTCTTTTTGCAGCTCTTTGAGGCTGGCAACTTCAAAGGTCTGCAACACGACACGGCCCTTGCCCTGGCCTACGCCGGTGTTGCTCTTGCCCAGCTTGGAGCCGGCCGAGCTCAACCAGCCTTTATCCAGCAGCTTGTTTTTCAGATCGGCCTCGATACCCGGGAATTGCTTGGGCTCCTTGGTCTCGATGTAGAGGCCGGGTTTGTGCTGCGGGTTGCCCTCGGCAATCTTGATGATGTCGTCCAGGCTCTGGATTTTCAGGCCGACGAAGCCTGGGCGTGCACGGTCCGGGTAGGCGGCGTTGAACCAACTGCCGGCGTCGAGGGTTTGCAGTTCTTTCCAAGTGAACTCGTTGGCCGGGGCGTCCTTGCGGTCAGGAAACTTGGTGGCGACGTCGGTGGTGCGCTGCAGGTTGTTGTCGTGCAGGGCGAACAGCACGCCGTCCTTGCTGCGTTGCAGGTCCATCTCCAGGTAGTCGGCCCCCAGGTCGCGGGCGATCTTGTAGGCGGCGGCGGTGGATTCGGGAGCATCAAAGGACGCACCCCGGTGGGCGATGACCGCCGGGTACGGAATGCCTTCGTTGGTTGCCAATTCAGCCGGGCTGATCGGGTCTTGCGCCTGTGCCTGGCCAAGGCCGAGCATCAGTGCGAGCAGCAAGGCGCTCTTGGTAAACGTGACAGGCATAGGCGAAGTCCTTTCGTGGAGGTAGCTTTGAGAAGGCCTCCTTTTTAACAATTGATTGCGAAAGGCGCTATCACCAAACCGACATTAACGTGCGCAGGGGCCAATTTTCTCGGTTTTTTTGCGCTGTGTTGCAGTACGCTTGCCTGAAGCTGCCCCGTCAGAGGGCGCTACTTTCCGCCACGCGTGCAAACCATCTTTCCAGTCCCGATGGGACTTTTCAGTGAGGTTTAGCATGCGCATCACTTCCGAACTCATCTGCCAGGCCGCCGATCAACTCCAGGGTTTTGTCGGCCTGAACCGCAAGACCGGCCAGTACCTCGTGCGTTTCAGCGAAGACGCCTTCGGCATGGACGTGGCCGACGACGGCATCATTCCCACCACCGAATTCGTCTGGCTACCGGCCGCCGGCCAGGCCATGACCCTGTCGCGTGAGCGTATCCAACTGTTGCTGGACCAGAACATTGACGAACGCATCCACATCACCGAGCCGTTGTGCGTGTATATGCGCAGGGTGGAGATCCCGCAGATTGTGGCGTTGCGCCGTTTGGTGGGGTGAGCGGAGGCAAAACCCCGGCGAATCCATCTGACTCAATACACAGCCACTGTGGTGAGCAGGCTTGTCCTGCGCTGGGTGGCGAAGCCGCCCTGAAACCAGACGACGCATTCTTTCTGGAATAACGCGGTGGTTTTATTGGGGCTGCTGCGCAGCCCGGCGCGGGATAAGCCCGCTCACCACAAGCATCCCCCTCTCATCACAAAAAAGGGCAACACCAAAAGTGATTGGTCACCACAATAAGCCCCATTCACCACAGCAAACTTATTTATTGCAGGCGCTGGCAGGCCTCGAGAAACGCTATCGCCAGCGGTGGCGTAACGCCCTTGAGCGCCGCACGTTCGGGCTGGAACAAGGTGGCGACGAAGAACGGATGGTCGAGCAGTTCGACCGCGCGCAGGTCGCCCGTGGCGTCATGACCGCTTGGGATCAGATCGCCCTCCAGCAAGGCATCCAGAAATTCAGGATTCACACCGAAACGGCAGCGATACCCCTCCTGCAACTCAAGGGCGCCATACGCCTCGGCAATTCGGGTGTAGGGGGTCAGGCGCACGCTGTCGATCGCTTCCACCAGTGCACAACTGAGAGGGGCGATGACAGCGCGTTTGGCCTCGGGTGCCAACTCGCCATGTTCGGCGTCGGCCCAGCCCAGCACATTGCGCGCGTACTCCAATACGGCGTGCTGAAAACCCGCGCAGGTGCCCAGGTAAGGACGGCGCTGTTCCCGGGCGAAACGGATGGCCCGCAGTGCGCCCTCGGTATCGCGATAAGGGCTGGCGGGTACGCACCAGAAACCGTCGAAACCATGCAGGGGCAGCGTGGATGTGAGGTTGTCGGTGTCGAGCCAGTGCAGATGAATGTCCAGACCCAGGGTGTCGGCAGCCCGTTGCAGGGCCACGGGAATGGCTTGGTGTGCAGTGACATGGGGATCGTGATCACCGATCAAGGCGATGTGCAGTGGAGTGGTTTTCATCGTGGGCATCCCATGGCTTGTTGTGTCCTGGCGCGCACTATAGATTGGCGTTCACGCAATCAATATTGGCGTTTGCCCACATGTTCAATGCAGCAGCGCACTATCGAATCGACTACCCGGACCTTTCGCTGATCCTCGCCCTCGTGCGCGGCGGCACCCTGGCACGCGCCGCGGCATTGCTGCGGGTGGATGTGTCGACGGTGTTCCGTGCGGTACGGCGCCTGGAGGCGGCACTGGGTCAGTCGCTGTTTGAAAAGAGCCGCTCTGGCTATTTGCCCACCAGCCTGGCCAGCCACCTGGCGCAGCAGGCCGAGCGCGCCGAGCAGGCGCTGGACGCCGCGCGTATCGGTGTGGAGCAGGGCGGTGAAGTGGTCAGCGGCACCGTGCGCCTGACCTGCACCGACTCGGTGTTGCAGGGCCTGTTGCTGCCGGCCCTGGCGCAGTTCATGCCGACATATCCGGGCTTGACGTTGGAGTTGAGTACGTCCAACGATTTTGCCAACCTCAGCCGCCGCGACGCAGACATTGCCCTGCGCTTGACCAAGACACCGCCCGAGCACCTTGTAGGGCGTTGCCTGGGGGCGGTGACGTATCAGGTGTGCGCCAATCCCGATTACGCGCGCCGGCATCAGGACCGGGCATTGACTGAGCTTTCCTGGATTGCGCCGGACGATTTTCTGCCTGATCACCCCACGGTGGTCTGGCGCCGCGAACACTTGCCCGGTGTGCGTCCTGCTTATCGCTGCAACAGCATGCTCGCGGTGGCCGAACTGGTGCGGGCAGGGTTGGGGGTCGCAGCATTGCCGGCGTTCATGCTGGCGCCGGACCTGCAACCCATCGGTCCCGCACTGGCAGGGCGTGACACAGCACTGTGGTTGCTGACGCGTCCCGATTGCCGGGCATTACGCTCGGTGGTGACGCTGTTCGACGAGCTGGGACGGCATGTGCGCTGGCCGTCACGCGACGCCTAGGCCGAGTGGGCGATCGGCTCGTCGCTGACATTGACCCGGTTGCGCCCGGTGTCCTTGGCGGCATACAGGGCACGGTCCGCGGCATTGAGCCACATCGCGGCGTCGGTGAACCAGGGTTGGAAGTCTGCCAGGCCGATGCTCAGGCTCACCCGCAGTTCGGGGATCTGCGGGTTACGGTAGTTGCTGAAGGTTTCGCGCATGTGTTCCATCACGCGTGCCGCTTCTTCCGAGGGCATGAGTGGAAGAATCACACAGAATTCATCGCCCCCGTAACGTCCTGCCAGGTCGTTTTCCCGCAAGTGCTTGCGCAGTTCCACGCTGAGTTGTCGCAGCACCGCATCACCGACGATATGCCCGTGGCTGTCGTTGATCTGCTTGAAGTGATCGATGTCGATCAAGGCGATGGTGGCGTGGCTTTGTTGCTGCTGGCATTTGTGGAACTTGAGTTGCAGCAGGTCTTTCCACGAGCCGTGGTTGAGCAGGCCTGTAAGGCTGTCAGTACGGCTCAACGCACTGAGGGCGCGTTTGTGTTCCGAGAGTTTGATTGCCAGTTGATAGCAGACCATGCCGATGGCCATCGGGTAGAGGGTGAGCATCGGCAGGCAGGCATAGACCTGGGTCAGGCTCACATTGGGGTTGAACTTCATGCCGAACAGCAGCCAGGCCACCGCAACGCCGGCTGCTTGCGCGAGCACACCGCGCAGGAAAAGGCGCTTGCCGCCGGCGGCGACGTTGTTCATGGTCATCATCGACAGAATGGTCACCGCCGTCAGCGGAGTGAACTGCGTGGCGGCGGCCCAGAACCCGCCGAACAGCGAGTCGTAGATCAGGTTGCGTTGTTCGGCCTGGTAGGGGAATTGCGAACGGCTTGAAAGCTGATAGGCCACGTGAGCCCACCCAAATCCGTTGAATAACAGGAATACCCAGACCCAGCCGGGCATCGGCAGGGGGGAGAGGGCCGCAGCAACGCTGATGCTGCCGATACCCAGGCCAATGATCCTTGGCTTGTAGATACGTCTGGCAAATGAAAGCCCTTTGCCTCGTCTGTTTTCCATAGCTTTCCGGGTCAACTCTTTTTTGCAGGTACGGCAACGCGCATTCGTGGGATTAACCGTTGATCGGATAATACCGGTGAATATTGTCAGTTATTCGCGCGGGAATAATCAGTGTCCTTCCGGGCCATTTGCGTGAAACAGAGGGCGGATGCGTCAAAAGCGACGTGCAATGTCGCTCATGCAACCGTTTATCGAGGGGCTGGCGGATGAACTTCGTACCCGGCGAGGAATAGATCGATGGCCGACTCGATCACATTGGCCTGGTCAGCCACTTCGAGGGTGGGTTGGCCCAGCGTGATCTGTGGCCAGAAGGCGAAGGCTTTGAGCAGGCTTTGTATCTGGTGCGCGGCGAAGGCCGGATCGGGACAGTCAAGGCGGCCGTCTTCCTGGGCGGCGCGTACCCATTGGGTAAAGCCTTCCTCGCGTTTGCTCAGGCGGTTGACCATGTCTTGCGCACGTTCCGGGGAATGGATGGTGGCGGCGATGGCGACCCGGGCCAGGTCGAGAAAGTTGGCGTCCGACATCATCTTCATCTTCGCCTCCAGCAAACCCCGCAATTGTTCGCGCAGCGGACGCTCGCTGGTGTAGTTCACGTCCAGTTGCGCCGCGCTGCTGGCCCAGAGCTGGTGGAGAATCTCTGCGAACAACTCTTCTTTACTGGGGAAGTGGTTATACACCGTGCGCTTGGAAACGCCGGCGGTGGCGGCGATCTTGTCCATGCTGGTGACCTCGAAGCCGTTGTCGCGAAACTCGGCAATGGCCGCAGTCACGATGGCTTCGCGCTTGCGGTCGGTGAGGCGTTGAGGGGCAGTCATGGTCGGCGCTCGGCTCTTCAGAGAAAATTACACTCGGTAGTTTACTTGCTCCGCATTTTGTTGCAATCTTGAAACTACACTGTGCAGTGTAATTTTTTGAGCGGTCCCTCGGAGTAACCTTGTAATGGCCACGATCTCATCCCGTCTCGATCCATCGCCTGCGACACACAAGCCTGCCGAGCAGGACCAGGGCCACTTCAGTAATGGGACCCCCGTGCAGCACGGCGGCTTTGGCAAGACCCTGCGTATTTTCTGGAACATGCTGTTTCACAAGCCGCGTACCACGCGACCGACAGGCCAGATTCCGGTGCAACCGCTGACCCGTGAACAATTGCTGGCCGCGCCGGATCACAGCGTATTCCGCCTGGGACATTCCACCGTGCTGTTGAAAATGCGCGGCAAGTTCTGGCTGACCGACCCGGTGTTTGCCGAGCGCGCGTCGCCCTTCAGTTGGGCCGGTCCCAAGCGGTTCCATCAGCCACCCATCAGCCTGCAGGAGTTGCCTGCACTGGAAGCGGTGATTCTTTCCCACAACCATTACGATCATCTTGATCACAAGGCTGTCATCCAACTGGCCGACAAGACCCGCTATTTCCTGGCGCCATTGGGCGTGGGCGACACGTTGGTCAAGTGGGGGATCGATGCGAGCAAAGTTCGCCAACTGGATTGGTGGCAGGGTACCGAGGTAGAGGGCATTCGTTTCGTCGCCACGCCCGCACAGCATTTTTCCGGTCGCGGGCTGTTTGATGGCAACCAGACCTTGTGGTGTTCCTGGGTGATGATCGACGGTACGCGGCGGATCTTTTTCAGTGGCGATACCGGTTACTTCGACGGTTTCAAGCGCATTGGCGAGCAGTACGGTCCGTTTGACCTGACGCTGATGGAAACCGGCGCGTACAACGTCGACTGGCCTCATGTGCATATGCAGCCGGAGCAAACCTTGCAAGCGCACATTGATCTGAAGGGGCGCTGGCTGCTGCCCATTCACAACGGCACCTTCGACCTGGCCTTCCACGCCTGGCATGAACCGTTCGATCGCATCATGGCCTTGGCCTGGGAGCGCAATGTGTCGATCACCACGCCGGCAATGGGGCAGGCATTCAGCCTGAACCAGCCTGAGCGTGGCCATGCGTGGTGGCTGGAGGTGGAAAACCAGGGCGCGGAGGAGCGTCTTGTAAGCTGATCGCGGAGCGTTCGGAAAAAAGGAAATTTCAAGGTGTTTCAGGCCTGCGACAAGTCCCGGAATAGGGTGCGATGATCCCCGGAAATTCATTTTCCGGGGGCAGGTTCTGATGGATGAAGAATGTAAGAAATATTGGCGAGTGGGTATGGCCTGTCGGCTGGGCCAGCCCTTGTCGTCGCTGTTGGAGCCTTCGGGAAAGGCCTTTGAATCGCCCGGTTCAACGGGTGAAAGCGCCAGCCCACGCGGCATCGCGTTCGGCGTTCAGTCGAAGGGCGGCGTGCCTATTCCCGGGTATGACGCTCCCACGCTGGCACTCAAGCCTTCCCGTGACCCTTCGTTATCACTGATTGCCTTGAGCGGTGTCGATCCTTCCGGACCGGTGATGGTTGAAGTGCCCCTCGTGCAGAACAACACCACCTTTACTGCCTCCCAGCCCCTGACAGGCCGACGCCTGGGGTTCGCCAACCGGTGGGTGCGTGGCCATGAACGTGAGCCGATCGAACACAGCGCTGTTTTCCTGAAAGCGCTGGACGTTCTGCGCCGCGCCGGGGCGCAGTTGGTGGCGGTGTCGGCCCAGCGGCCTGACGAAACCCTGCGTTTCAGCCTGCAGACGCACAACGAAATCGATGCCCATGTGAGCGAGCATCGTTTGGATGCTCTGGTGTCTGACAGCCACACCGCTGCGTTTCGTACGGCCTGCTGGAATGGGTATCCACATGTCGGTGAGCCGCTTGGGAACGGTGCGACGCTGTGGTTCTACGGCACGCGTTGGTCCGGGGACTCGCTGGCGTCGATGATGCAGGCGTATCGCAGGGTGTGTTGTCTGTCAGATGTTTAGGGAGCACACACAACATGCAGTGAACAATCACACGAAGTGAACGACCTGCGTCTTGCAGCCTGGAAGGATCAGGGTTTTTAGACTGGCGCCCGCTCCCCACAAGGGGGCTTCGTCATTTCTTACCCCCTCTTAAAAGGTGCTTTATGTTTGGAATTGGTCACGGTGTACACGCATTTATTCATCTTGCCTCGCATTTTGTGGGGGCATCGTCCCTGGCCGGCTCGTTGAGGCCGATGCCGACCGGCTTGGAGTACGCCAGCGTCAGTGAGCTGGGCAGGCAAATGAGCAAGCCGGGCGGTCTGACCTCAGTCGATCTGGTCAAGTACTTTCAGGACCGTATCAACAGGCAGAACCCTAACTTGAATGCGGTCATCGAGCTCAATTTCCAGGCGGTGGAAGATGCGCGCAAGCTGGATCAGGAGCGTGCCGAAGGCAAAGTTCGAGGCCCGCTGCATGGGATCCCCATCCTGATCAAAGACACTATCGAGACCGAAGGCATGCAAACCAGCGCAGGGGCTTTTGGCCTTGTCGGTGATCCAGCTGGCAAGAATGCGCCGCTGGTCCAGCGTTTGATTGAACAAGGGGCCGTCATTATTGGTAAAACCAACCTGACCGAACTCGGTGGTTTTCGCGGCGGCCCTGATGGCTGGAGCAGTCGGGGCGGGCAAACCCGTAATCCGCTCAACCCGAGTTGGGACGTAGGTGGATCCAGCTCCGGATCAGCCTCCGCGGTAGCCGCAGGACTGGCCCCTTTGGCAGTCGGCGCCGAGACCAATGGCTCAATCGTCGTACCGGCAGCATTCAATGGTGTGGTAGGGCTCAAGCCCAGTGTCGGCTTGCTGGACCGCAACGGCATTATTCCCGCGAGCCATCATCAGGACACGCCGGGGCCGATGGCACGTTCGGTGTTTGATGTGGCGTTGATGCTCAACGCCATGTCGGGTCGCGACCCGAAGGATCCGGCCAGCGTCGGCGCACCAGAAGGCATCGATTACACCAAGGCCCTCGTTCCCGGAGCGCTGATGGGCAAGCGTATCGGCTATCCCGCCAACTTCGTCGTAGAAGGTCAACTGGAACCGGTGGTTAACAGTGAGCAGTTCACCAAGACCCTGGAGGTACTTCGGGAGCAAGGTGCGATTCTGGTGCCGGTGAGCATGCGGCTGGGAGACGCCTCTCGCTACGAAGAACTGGTGCTCTCGGATGTGAAACAGGAACTGAATACTTACCTGAGCCAGCGTAACGGATTACCGGTCAAGTCACTGACGGAACTGATCAAATTCAACGACGAACGCGACGGGACAGAGACTGATCATCAGCCGACACTCCACGAGGTGAGTGGCTCGACCCTTACGCCTGAAGAACGCGAGGAGGCCTGGACCACCTTGATCACGGACTTTCGTGCAACGGTGGATAAGCCGATCAACGAGGAAAACCTGGACGCCATGGTGGCGGATTTCGAAACCAATAGTTATTTCGGCGTAGCCGCCGCAGGCTACCCGGGCATCACCGTACCTTCCGGTACCGATGAGGAGGGCAAGCCCACCAGCGCGTACTTCTTCGGTACGCGCTGGTCTGAAGAAAAACTGCTGGCCGTGGCCTATGGCTATGAGCAGGCAACGGCCCAGGCCTTGTCGAAGCCTGGGCGCTGAAAAGGTCAGGCGCTTTCCAGGCTATAACGTGCGGCTGGCTTTTGGTGGGAAAGGTTCGGCCCCAACGCCAGGCGCGCGCTTTCATAGGCGTTCCAGTCCACGAGATCCGGCAGGGAGGGGATCGTCACTTTTTCGCCCTGGGCAAGTCCGGCGAGGGCCGCATCCACCAGGTTTTCGGCGCTCATGATCAGGGCTTCCGGCAGGTTGTTCACGGGCAATCCTGCCACGTCCCAGAACTCGGTGGCGGTCACGCCGGGCAACACCACTTGTACGGTCACCCCCTTGTCGCTCAACTCATGGTCCAGGGATTCGCTGAACGCCTGCACGAAAGCCTTGGAACCGCTGTACACACCGTTCAACAGCTTGGGTGCAACCGCGACGATGGAGCCGATATTGATCAACGTACCGCGCCCCTGAGCAACAAAATTGGCGGCTGCCGCTTTGGCCAGACGCGTGAGGGCGAGGACGTTGAGCAGGATCATGGCGTCCATCCTGTCGGCTTCCGAGGCCAGCACCGAGGCGGTGGCACCCACCCCGGCGTTATTCACCAGCAGGCTGATGCGGCTGTCGTCGTGCAGGATCTGTTCGATGCGCGCCAGGTCGGCCGGCAGGTTGAGGTCGGCAACCACCACCTGGATTTCTCGTTGGGTATCGGCCGTCAAGCGTGTCGCCAACCGCTCCAGGCGCTGTTGGTTGCGTGCGACCAGAATCAGGTCATAGCCCTGGCGGGCCAGACGGTCAGCGTAGATGGCGCCGATACCGGATGACGCGCCGGTGATCAGGGCAAAACCTTTGGATTGACTCATTGCAGCAGCTCCAGAATGGCCGGGGGAGGGCGGCCTTGTTGGATCCAGATTATGAGCGTAATGTGTTGGCGGCAATGACGTATATCCCTCTTTTTGAGACATGGGGTTTGACCATGGTGTCCATCGGTATCTTGTTGTTTCCCGGGTTTCAGATGCTCAGCCTGAGTACCAGCACCGTGTTCGAATTTGCCAACCTGGAAAGGGAGCAACCGTTCTATCGGGTGGACCTGGTGTCGGAACAGGGCGGGCCGATCAACAGTTCCATGGGGTTTGCCATCGACAGCGTGCCCTTTGGCCGCCGTCACTACGACACCCTGATGGTGGTGGGGGACAACGAAGTACTTAAGGCTACGCCCGGCATGCTGACCTATTTGCAGGAAGGCATGCAGACGTCTCGCCGCGTGACGTCCACCTGCACGGGCGCGTTTCATCTGGCTGCCGCCGGATTGCTGGAGGGGCGCAAAGCCACCACCCACTGGTATCACGCCCGCGAATTCCGCCAGGCCTACCCCAATGTAAAGTTGGAAGAAGATCGGATCTTCATCGTCGACGGCCCACTTTGGACCTCGGCCGGCATGACCGCCTGCATCGACTTGGCCCTGGCACTGGTCGAGCATGACCTTGGCGTGGAAATCGCTCGTGAAGTGGCACGCAAACTGGTGGTCTATCATCGCCGCGCGGGGGGCCAGTCGCAGTTTTCCGCCCTGCTGGAAATCGACCCAAAATCTGACCGCATACAAACCGCCTTGGCCTATGCCCGCCGGCATCTGCAAGACGAATTGTCGGTAGAGCGCCTGGCCGAGGTTGCCCATTTGAGCCCGCGTCAGTTCAGCCGTTTGTTTCGCACCGAAACTGGCCAATCACCGGCGAAGGCCGTCGAACGGTTGCGTATCGAGGCGGCGCGTTTGTTGCTCGAGTCCGGTGACCATTCCATCGACATCATCGCCCGCGAAACCGGCTTTGGTGACCCCGAACGCATGCGCCGCGCCTTCCTGCGTGCCTTTGGCCAACCGCCGCAAATGATGCGTCGCGCGCTGCAATTGCAGGCCTGACGTCGCTGCGGTGATTCGGTTGGATGCTAGGCGCCATTCGGTTGAGGGTTTGACGACTCCAGGGATACGCCTGTGGAGCCCATCAATCGCGAGATAAGGCCGGGGGTGGCGGGGTCGGTTGGTGTCGTTTCAAACCGGCGGGCACTCATTCCCCATCCCGGAGCAAAGCCCGGAAAAAACACCAGCCCTTCGGCTTCCAGCCGAAATGCCAGATTCAAACGGGTTTTATCGTCCACATCGCCCAGGTTCTCGAACCGTTGCACCGCCTCCACCGTCACCTCGGCTTGGCGGGCCAGCTCTTCGCGGCTCCAGCCCAGCATTGCACGGGCCTGGGCACTGTGTTTGGCGGTGAATTGATGCAGGACGATCTGCTGTTCTACGAAAGAGCTCATTGCCAGAGAGGACATGGGGTTTCTCCAGGATTTGACGGTGAGGGCAAACTATACTGTGTTTTTATACAGTTGTTCTGACCGCTCATCACCTGGCTGTTTCACCAGCCCTTATTCCACCCCTGGCGCCTCGCGGATGATCAAGTGGTCCAGGTTCTCGATATTCGCACTGAACACCCCGAAGGTCTGCTCGGGGTTCTTCTTGCTCGGCACCTGTTTCAGCTCCGGCGTCACCCCGTAGAAGAAGCAATACAACACTCGCTCACTGTCCACGGCGGCCTTGATCTGCTCCAGGAACGCATTGCGCTTGCGGTAGTTTTCGATGAGCTTTTTGCTCAAGTAAACGTTGACCGAATACGGCTTCTTGTCGAGCCACACCTTCTTTTCGAAGTCGATGCGAAAGCTGCTGGTGTAGTCCTTGATCGCCTTGACCTTGCCCCAGTAGATCAGCCCCTTGTTGTCTTGCAGGTACTCGATTTTCTTGAAGAACGTCCAGTAGGTCGCGGTGTGCTCGCCGATCTTCAGCGGCATGCGCTTGAGCTTGTCCTTATCATCGATGTTGGACACGTAACACTCCACCGGATGGGCAAACACGCTGGTCTTGTCCGGGGTGCTGTCACCGGTGCTGTAGGCGCTGCTGGCGCGGAGTGAAGGTGCCTTTGCCGGTTCTTGTGGGAGGCTACCCTCGACTCCGGCCGGAAGCGTCTTACGCTCATACTGGCGCCGCGTCAGTACCCATTCCGATGGGAAATTATCCTCGCGCTCGTCGTCACTTTCGCCGGTCGCGTTCTTGTGAGTGCTGGCATAGCGGCAGCCTTCGATATGCCGGGTGGTGGTCTTGTTCTTGAAGTGGGGAGTACGCAGGTAATTGACGTTCTTGGCGTTGAAGGTGCTCAAGACGTTGCCCGTATCGAACGCTGCGCGGCAGTCGTCGTTGGGGCAGAGAAAGCGATCCTTGTCGGAGTCGAAATCGCTGGTTTCGTCGAAATTCAGGTCTCGAACGTCATAGATCGACAGCTTGTCGTCGAGACTCAGGCTGTAGGCCGTGTCGAATTTCATGGGGCTCGGGTCCGTGAGAAGTTTCGCTATTAATAGCGGGATCCAGCTCAAATATCAGCAAGAACGTGCAACCCGCCTGCCACTCAAGAAGCACAGTGTGCCGCCCACTGCCGTCAAACCGGCCAGCGCGTAAAACATTGTGGTGGGAGGTGAATTGATCAGCAGATAGCCGCAGATCACCGGGCTCAATGCGCCGCCAAAGGCCGCCAGGTTCTGTGCGCCGTAGTAACTGCCGCGCAGCGACTCGGGGGCGAGGGTGTCGATAAACAGGAACTCGGAAGGGAAGATGATCATCTCGCCCAAGGTAAATACGAACATCGCGACGCACCAGGACAGCAGGCTGTCGGCCTGGCTGAAACCGATCAGGCCAGCGATGAACAATGCCGTGCCGAGCAGGATCCAATAGCGCAATTGTTCACGCTTGAGGAAGCGGCCAATCTGGTATTGCAGCAGCATGACCGTGATGGCATTGCACGCGAGTACGGCGGACAGAATTTTCAGCGCATCATCCGGGTTGTGAATCACCAACAGAAATTGCGACAGGTACAGGGTGTAGCGGCCATGCACGATGGTGCTCAACAGGCTGCCGCCGGTGAACAACACCAGGCTTTTGTCGTTGCGCAGGGTTTTGAGGGTGGTGAGAAAACTCAAGGGTTTGCTGCTTTCGTCGCGCTGGGTGGGCGGAATGCCAATCATCAGAAACACGCTGATAAACGCAATCGCGCTGGACAGCATGAACGGCAACAGCGGCATCTGCCCGGCAATCACCACACCCACCATGGGGCCCGTGGCGTAGCCGATATTCGTGAGGGTGTAGCGCAGGGAAAACACCTTGGCGCGTTGGTCCACCGGCAGGTTCTCGCTGATGATCGCTTTGGAACCGATCAGGAACAGCGCAGACGCCGACTCGGTAATCACCAGGGTCAAGGTGGTGAGGTAAAGGTTGGTGGCAAAGGTCAGTAACAGAAAACCGATGGAGCTGGAGAGCATCGCTAGGATCAGCAGCTTGCGCTTTTCCATGCGGTCGATGACGTAGCCGCCATACAGGCCCATCAGTGTGGCGGTGAACACCGCGATGCCCATCAGCAAACCGATGTCCTGCTGATTGAGGCCCAGGCGACGGCTGAGCAACAAGGTCATCAAGGGGCTGGTCATCGCCCGGCTGATCACGATGGTCAGCGAGCAGATCATCAAGCGGCGGATTACCAGGGAGTAGGTGGCCACGGTGGAGGCGAGCGTCCTTGTTGTTTCTCAATACAACACAAATCAGGAGTGAACACAGATCAACTGTGGGAGCTGGCTTGTCGAGTCGTTGCACTGCTGCGATAGCGGTGGGTCAGGCCATGAATATGCAAGCTGACCTGCCGCCATCGCGGGCAAGCCCGCTCCCACAATCAGAGTGAGTTACTGGCCGGAATTGATGGTGATTTTTTCTACAGCACCTTGCTCCAGATCCCACTTCTTCAGGATCTTGCCGTAGGTGCCGTCATCGATCATGCCCTGCAACGCCTCACTGATCGCCGTGACCAGCTCGGTGTTGCTCTTCTCGATCCCAAGTCCTGTGAACTGCTTGGAAATCGCCAGGCCCACTGGCTTGTACTTACCTTTGTCCAGCGACATCAGATAAGGAATGGTCTCGCTGCCCTGCATCGCCGCATCCAGACGATTCTGCTGCAACTGCGCCCGTGCGTCCGCCGAGCCTTCGGTGCCGATCACCACAATCGCTGGCTTACCGGCGGCTTCGCAGTTTTCCTTGCTCCATGCGGTAATTTCCGACGGCCAGGTAGTACGGCGGCTGGTGCCGACTTTTTTACCGCACAGGTCAGTCAATTCCTTGAGGTCTTCACGCTTGGCCATCGTGTACAGCTGCGGGCCGCTGGTGAAGTAGTCGATGAAGGTCACCGCCTTCTGACGCTCGGCGGTGTCGGTCATGCCCGACAGCACGATGTCCACGCGTTTGGTGGTCAGGCCGCTGAGCATCTGCTCGAAGCCGGTTTCCTGCCATTTGATCTTCACACCCAGGCGCTCTGCCAGGGCGTTGCCCAGGTCGAAGTCCAGGCCGGTGATCTTGTTGGTGGCCGGATCCTTGAAATCCATCGGTGGGTAGTTCGGCACGATGGCTGCGCTGATCTCGCCCTTGTCCTTGATGGCCGCCGGCAAGGCCGCGAACACACCGGTGGAGGCCATCAGGCCTGCGAGCAACGTTGGGATAAACAATTTTTTCATGGGGGCGTTCTCGTTTGTTTTTTAGTTAAGTGCGAACGGCAGAAATAAAGCTTTGGGTACGCGGGTTTTGTGGGCTTATTAGAATTTCTTCGGGGCTGCCGGCTTCCACAATCTGGCCGGCATCCATAAACACCATGCGGTTGGAAACTTCACGGGCGAAGCCCAATTCATGGGTGACCACGATCATGGTCATGCCGGTGGTGGCCAAATCACGCATCACCGACAGCACTTCGCCTACAAGCTCCGGGTCGAGGGCTGACGTGGGTTCGTCAAACAGCATCAACTTGGGGCGCATCGCCAATGCACGGGCAATCGCCACACGCTGTTGCTGCCCGCCGGACAACTCCACCGGGTAGGCATTGCGCTTGTCCGCCAGGCCGACGCGGGCCAGCAGTTCCAACGCGTCTTCGATGGCTTCCTTGGGCGAGCGCTTGAGCACCTGGCACGGGCCTTCGATGATGTTCTGCAACACGGTCATGTGCGGGAACAGATTGAAGCGCTGAAACACCATGCCGGTGGCCAGGCGCTGGCGAGCGATCTGGGATTCATTCATCTCATGCAGCTTGTTGCCGACGACGCGGTAACCCACCAGTTCGCCGTCGACCCACAGGCCGCCCTTGTCGATCTTTTCCAACTGATTGACGCAGCGCAGCAGGGTACTTTTACCCGAGCCCGACGGGCCGATGATGCACATCACTTCGCCTTGCTCGACCTCGATATTGACGTCGCGCAGCGCGTGATACTGGTCGTAATACTTGTTCAGGTTGACGGCCTTGACGATGCTTCTCATGGGGCAATTCTCCTCAACCCAGACTTACGAACGCTTGCCGGCGCCGCGGGCAAAACGACGCTCGAGGCGGCTTTGGCCAAATGAAAGAACAGTCACCACCGCCAGGTACCAGATGCCGGCCACGATCAGCAGCTCCATCACCCGGGCGTTGGCGTAGTAGATGTTTTGCGCGTTGTGCAGCAGCTCCGAGTACTGGATGACGCTGGCCAGGCTGGTCATTTTCACCATGCTGATGAACTCGTTGCCTACGGGCGGAATGATCACGCGCATCGCCTGCGGCAGAATCACCCTACGCAGCGCTTGCAGGCTCGGCATGCCGATGGACTTGGCGGCTTCGTACTGGCCGGTGTCTACGGAGAGCAGACCGGCGCGCACCACCTCGGCGGTGTAGGCGCCCTGGTTGATGCTCAAGCCCAGCAGGGCGGCGACGAATGGCGTCATCAGGTCGACGGTGTCGATGCTGAACAGGCCGGGGATCGCGATCACCGGGAAGATCAACGCCAGGTTGAACCACAGCAGTAGTTGCAGAATCAGCGGCGTGCCGCGAAACAGCCACGTATAAGTAATGGCCACGTAGCGCAGGATCGGGTTGGCCGACATGCGCATGATCGCCGTGATTACCCCGATCACCACGCCCAACGCCATGGCCAGGATCGACATGACGATGGTATTCACCAGGCCCCAAAGGATGGCCTCAGACGTGAGGAACTGACTGATGTAGGACCATTCGATCTGGCCATTGGCGAATGCGCGCAACAACGCGGCCAACACGATCACGATCAAGGTGGCAAAAAACATCCGCCCGTAATAGCGCCGCGGCACGTGCTCGTACTGCGTGATATCGAACTGGTTCTCGGACAATTTGCGCTCGGCTGCCAAGCGCTCGGCCGGGGTTTGGTTCATGGTGAATCTCCAAAACTTACAACGCTCTAACTACTGTACGCGGTCCAAATGTGGGAGCTGGCTTGCCTGCGAAGACGCCAGCCCAAATACCGCAGATTTAAATCCGGAACCCCTGATAACTCTCTGCCCACTGCTGTTGAGCCGCTAATGCGGACTTCAACCGCCCAATCTGCTCCCGAACCCGCTCCGGCGCCGTCCCACCCCATCCACTGCGCGCCGCAATCGCCGCTTCCAGGGTCAGGCAGTCGCGCACCTCAGGCGTCAGCCGTGCATCCACCTCCGCCAACATTGCTGGCGAGGCTTCCCACAATTCGATCTCATGCTTCTCACAGGCCTGCACCAAAGCGCCCGTAATCTCATGGGCCTCCTTGAACGGCACACCCCGGGTCGCCAACCAGTCCGCCACCTCGGTCGCCAGGGTAAAGCCCATCGGCGCCTGGCGCCGCAGCTCTTCCACTTGCACCTTCATGGTCGCAACCATCCCGGCCATCGCCGGCAATACCAGCAGCAGGGTGTCCACACTGTCCAGCACGCTGTGCTTGTCTTCACTCAAATCACGGTTGTAGGAGAGTGGCAACGATTTGAGTGTCGACATCAACCCGGTCAGGTTGCCAATCAACCGCCCAGCCTTGCCCCGCGCCAATTCGGCAATGTCCGGGTTCTTCTTCTGCGGCATGATCGAGCTGCCGGTGGCGTAGGCATCGTCCAGCACTACCCAGCGAAATTGCCGCGAAGACCACAGGCAAAATTCTTCGGACAGGCGCGAAATATTCACCCCGAGCATGCCTGCCACAAACAGAAATTCCGCCACATGGTCACGGCTGGCGACGGCATCGATGGAGTTTTCGCACGGCCCGGTATAGCCCATTTCCTGGGCCGAATGCTCAGGCTGGCGGGCAATCGCGGAGCCGGCCATGGCGGCAGCACCCAACGGCGACAACGCCGTGCGCGTATCCCAATCCACCAAACGCTGCACATCGCGCAACATCGACTGAGCATGGGCGAGCAAGTGGTGGGCGAACACAATGGGTTGCGCCTGCTGCAAGTGGGTAAAACCTGGGCAGATGCTTTCCACATGCTGCTCGGCTTGCTCCACCAGCGCCTGCTGCAAACCCAACACCTCGGTGGTGATGGTGCGCGCATGGTCACGCAGGAACAGGCGCAGGTCATTGGCAGTCTGGTCGTTGCGCGAACGCCCGGCACGCAGCTTGCCGCCCAGGGCGCCGAGGCGTTCGGTGAGTACACGTTCGATGAAGGTGTGCACATCCTCGTCATCCAGCGTGGGATGCAGGTTGCCGGCGGCGAAATCCGCGCCGATACCGTCCAGGGCGGCGAGGGTGCGCGCGGTTTCCGACTCGTCCAGCAGACCGGCGCGCTGCAACTCACGGGCATGGGCGCGGGAGCCGGCCAGGTCGTAGGGCGTCAGGCGGAAATAGCGCTCAGGGCAACGGGACAACGCGGCCAAGGCAACCGAGGGACCGGTCTTGAAACGAGCGCCCCAAAGGCGGTCGGTGGGCTGAGACATGGGTGTTCCTCACGCTTGTTTTTAGAAGAGTCGGAGGCAGTAAAAATAAGTTTTCAACTAGACTGAACCAGCGTCTGACGCGCCGTATTCAAGGTTGCCAAGGGCGGATGTTTATGTTCATTATCGCCGCCTGGCTATGTTCAAGGATTGGGTTGAAGCCTGTTGAATATGGCACTTGAGGTCAACGCGTATTATGGAAACCCCACTTTCCACTTCTGGAAACCTACCGCCCAAACCCGGCACAAGACCGCCCCTGCAACTGAGCGGGCTGGACTTCAAATTGCTGCGTGTGTTCATGGCCGTGGTCGAAGCCGGCGGCTTCAGCGCCGCGCAAAACGAGCTGAACGTGGGCCTGGCGGCCATCAGCAAACAGATCTCCGACCTGGAAATCCGTATCGGCATGCGCCTGTGCACACGGGGCAGGGAAGGCTTCGGTCTGACCGAAGAAGGCAAGCTGGTGTATCAGGCGTCCATCGAGTTATTTACCTCGGTGGACAGTTTTCGCGACAAGCTTAGTTCGGCGCAAAACGAGCTTATTGGCGACCTTAGTGTGGGCGTTATTGATAACACCGTGTCCGATGTTAATTCCCCGCTCATTGCCGCGTTGGGAAAATTACATAGCGAGTCGCCGAAAATCAGGCTGCGCTTACATGCCTCGCAATTGGACGAAGTTGAGCGCGGTGTAGTGGAGGGGCGCTTGATCGTCGGCATTGTGCCGGTGTACCAGCGCCGCGAAGAATTCGACTATTTCCCGCTGTATGAGGAAAAGGCCCACGCCTACTGTGCCGTAGGCCATCCGCTGTTCAATGCGAGTGAAATTACACCGGAAGTGCTGCGCCAGTACGAAGTGGTGAACCATCGCTACGCGATTCACCGGGACAAGAGCCAGTTCGTCAACTACGACAGTCAGTCTGCGTCGGCTTCACAAGTGGAAGCTGTCGCCATTCTGATCCTCACAGGCCGCTTCCTCGGTTTCCTGCCGGAACACTACGCCGCACCGCTGGTAAGAGAAGGGCGCCTGCGCTCGCTGTGCCCGGAACAGGTTCAACTGAGCACCGCCTTCAACCTGATCCTGCGCCACAACGCCCCAAGAAGCTCGATGGTGAAAGCCTTTGCCACAGCCTTGGGCGTAGACCTCAAGGCCGCAACATAGCCCCCGCCGAACACTGATCAACAAGCTGACGAAGCTCAAATGTGGGAGCTGTCGAGCCCCAGCGAGGCTGCGAAGGGATCGCCTCGGTCCACCCGCCGAACTCGCTATTTGTATCGATACATTTTCTGCCTAGGCGGCAAGCCATCTGACTTGTATTGTCTTTAACCAACCAGGAGGAGTACGCCTATGCATCAAACAAAAATTAACTCAGGCAACCGAGAACAAACAGTCTGCATCCCAGCAGATTTGCATTTCCCGGCAGAGGTAGAAGATATAACGGTGCGCGCGATGGGCAATGAGCGAATCATTGCTCCTGCAGAAAATACCTGGGACAGCTTCTTCCTAAACCCTGAATTCGTCTCCAGCGACTTCATGCTTGAAAGGACCCAGCAGAAACACCAGGACCGAGAGTCCTTAGACGACTAGGCCTCTAGCACCGATCAAATGTGGGAGCTCTCGAGCCCCAGCGAGGCAGCGATGGGATCGCCTCGGTCTACCCGCTAACCCCACCCACCCGCATCACCGCTGCAACCGAGCCCGCTTTTTCTTCGCATGAAAATGCCGAAAATGCGCATCCTGCGCCGCCGCCAACAACTCCCGATCCCCACGCGTATCGCCCCAGGCCCTGAGCCGATACTCGCCCAAATCCCCATACACCGCCTCAAGCCGCAGCACCTTGTTCTCACATCGGCAGTTGTTCCCGGTGAGCTTGCCGGTCAACACCCCATCCACCACTTCAAGCTCAGTGCCAATCAGCTTGATCCCCAACCGATCGGCAAACGGCTGCAACACCAACGCCGGCGACGCCGAACACAGCGTCACCACCGCCCCGGATTTCAACTCATCCGCCACCGACTGCAAGCCCGTCGGCCGCATCAACCGTGGCCACGTCTTCTGGCAATACGCCTCAGCCTTCTGCTGAACCCACGCCTTCTCCACCCCCGTCATAAAGGTGCGGATCAACTGCGCCTTCAACTCATCCCGGCTGATCTGCCGCACCAAAAAACGCAGCCCCGGCACCGCCAGCTTGACCATCCGGCCATAGAACTCACCAGGGCCAAAGGCGAATTTCAGGAAGGGCACGAAACTGTCGTGATGGGTCAGGGTGCCGTCGAAGTCAAAGACGGAGAGTACTTTGGCGTCAGCGGGGCCGGCTTCGAGCATGTCTGGGTTCACGGGTGGCCTCGGTCCTATTTAGTAAATTTAGTCATTCATCTGCGAAGACAGCGGCCATTTGGACCAGTAACAACGCAGGTGGCAATTGGGGCACAAGGCTACAGCATTGCAGGGACGATGAAAAAAGCAGTCCGCACTGCTTCGACCTTATAGGTACTCCATGCGCTCCAGTCGATCGATGGCGTGACGCAATGCGATTTGCTGGTCGAAAAAACGTTGGCGCAGGTATTCAAGTCTTTGTTCCTGCTGCTCTAACGGAAATCTTCCTGGATCATCGAGTATTTCCTTGGCGCTCAATTGGATGATCCTGATGGCTTCTAAAATAAGCTCTACCGAAGCTTTCGCCCTCAGGTGGTCTTCTTTGGCTTGGTGCTGCGCTTTCAAGACAATACCGCTGGCAATGAGACTACCGCCCGCTGCTGCGATGGTGTAGCTGACGAACGAGGAGGCTAGTTTTAGGTGGGTGAAAAACTTGGAAACTGTATCGTTTTGAGATCCCAGGTCCAGACCATAGGCAATGTATCCGCCCCCTAGTGCCAGGAGGAATCCAATCAGGTAAAGGGTAAACGGTTTCCTGTAAAGCCTTCCGCTCAGGATGCCCCAGGCTCCCAGGGAAAGTAGGGCGATGCTGATAAGTGTGAAGACAAGCATTTCCATGCTGCTGATCCGATCCTGATTATTTGTCAAAAAAAAGAGCTGCCTTTAGCAGCTCTTTTTTATTTGTGTATCAATCCCAGCTCAACGCACCACCCGTCTGATACTCAATCACCCGAGTCTCAAAGAAATTCTTCTCTTTCTTCAAGTCCATGATCTCGCTCATCCACGGGAACGGGTTGGTGG
>NZ_JBSVVZ010000047.1:0-51974 GCF_054071875.1 Pseudomonas sp. SDO524_S393
CCACCAACCCGTTCCCGTGGATGAGCGAGATCATGGACTTGAAGAAAGAGAAGAACTTCTTCGAAACCCGTGTGATCGAGTACCAGACCGGTGGTGCGCTGAGCTGGGATTGATTCCTGAGCGACGTAACATAAAAAAAGCCCCGACACGTTCGGGGCTTTTTTTGCATCAACGTCGGCTCACGCCGTATCGGCGGCCTGGGACAGCGGCCTGGCCACATGTTCCAGCGACTTGCCCTCCGCCGCGACGCCCCAGATCGCTTGCACCACCGCCGCCACGACCATCATCGCCGCGCCGATCAGGTAGCCGATGAACAGGCTGCTGCGCTCCTGGCTCTGGATCAATTGGCCGAACAGGGTCGGGCCGATGATGCCACCCAGGCCAGTCCCCAGTGCGTAGAACACCGCGATGGCCAGCGCGCGGATTTCCAGCGGGAAAGTCTCCGCCACCGTCAGGTAAGCGGAGCTGGCGGCAGCGGAGGCGAAGAAGAAAATCACCATCCACGACGCCGCCTGCTGAGTGACGCTCAGCCAGCCTTGCTCGAAAGCATACCCGCTGATCACCAGCAGCACCCCGGAGATCGCATAGGTGGCGCTGATCATGATGCGCCGCCCGACCACGTCGAACAGGCGCCCCAGCAAGAGCGGGCCGCAAAAATTGCCCAGGGCCAGCGGCAACACATACCAGCCAACGCTTTCGGAGGGCACGTCATAGAAGTCGGTCAGCACCAGCGCGTAAGTGAAGAAAATCGCGTTGTAGAAAAAAGCCTGAGCGGTCAGGAGGGTCATGCCGACCAGGGCGCGACGGCGGAAACTGACGAACAGGGTATGAAAGATTTCCCCCAGCGGCGTGTGATCCCGCGCGTGCAGGCGCAGCGGCTTGCCGGTCACCGCCGAAAGCGTGTGCCCTTGCTGGCGCAGCTTCTCTTCGATGCCTTCGACAATACGCCGCGCCTCGTCATGCCGCCCATGGATCAACAGCCAGCGCGGGCTCTCCGGCAGCCACAGGCGCATCACCAGAATCACCAGGCCCAGTGCGGCGCCGATGCCGAAACACACACGCCAGCCGAGGTCGCCGCCCAGTACGTCCGGGTCCAGCAACACAATCGCCCCGCTCGCCCCCAGCGCCGCGCCAAGCCAGAACGTGCCGTTGATGGTCAGGTCGACCCAGCCGCGATAGCGGGCCGGGGTGAATTCCTGGATGGTCGAATTGATCGCCGTGTATTCGCCACCGATGCCCATGCCGGTCAGGAAGCGAAACAGCAGGAATGATTCGAGATTGAACGAAAACCCCGTGGCCGCCGTGGCGCCGATGTACAGCCACAGGGTGATGAAGAACAGCTTGCGACGCCCCAGGCGGTCGGTCAGCCAGCCGAACAGCAAGGCGCCGATCACCGCGCCGGCGATGTACACGCCGCCGGCCAGGCCAATGTCGAAATTGCTCATGTGCAGCTCAGGGCTGCTCTTGAGCGCGCCGGACACCGAGCCGGCCAGGGTGACCTCCAGGCCATCGAGCAGCCAGGTGATGCCCAGCGCGAACACCATCAAGGAGTGGAAACGGCCCCACGGTAATCGATCCAGGCGTGCCGGCAGATCGGTTTCAAACACTTCTGCGCGTACGCGGTCATGCCCTTGGAGCGTCATCGGCACATCCTTTTCGGAACATCGTGACAGGCCCTCCTGTGAAGGCCCCAGAAGTTACTCCCCGCTTCCCGCAATGGTGATGTAGTCGGTGTAGATCTGCGGTGCACCGGAGAACGACGCCAGCTCGCGCCATTCTGCGTACATGCGCTCGCTTTCCTGGTGCTCGCGCACGAACGTCAGGGCTTTCAGGGTCGACACATCCAGCTCGGGGTGGAACGAGTTCAACGACTCCAGGCTTTCGATTTCCAGCATGACTGCGTACTGGTCCAGGCGGCTGCCGCCCAGGCCCTTGAGCATGTGGAATTTCCAGCCCGGGTAATCGTCTATGCGGTGGACATTGTCAGTGATGAAGCGTTCAAAGGTTTCCGGGGCCACACCCGAACGCAGCGCCAGGTTGTGGATCCCCACCAGCCGCGCCACGGGCACTTGGCCCGGCGCCGCGGCCCGGTAGTTGGGGCCTTCGGGCAAGGAGCTGCGGGTGTTTTCGGCGACCAGGCCGTAGTACGAATAAATCGTTGGACGCTCGGCATAGGTCGAGTAAGTCTTCCACTCTTCGATCAGCGCCTGGGCCTGCTGGTGTTCGTGCCAGAACACCTGGGCGTGGGCGGTCGGGTCGCCGTTGTGATCGATGTAGCGCGCGTAATCTTCGGCACTGGGCGCTTCGAACAGCATGAGGTATTGGTCCACCCGTTCACCGCGCAGGCCCTTGAGCAAGGTCCACTGCCACCCCGGGTACGCCGGAATGCCCACGCCTTTTTCACGCGCGAAGTTTTCGAAGTCTTGGGCTGTCACGCCTTTTTTCAGGTTGAGGCCAATGTAGTTCAGGCTGAACACCGGACCGGATAATTGACTCATAAAAACTCCTTGGGTTAAGCGCCGTAACGCGCAATGCGTCGGGCGCAGGAAGCCACCAGCAACATGATCACCACACCGGCGCCAAACACGGCGGTGAGGCTTGAGTGATGCGCGATGAAGCCGATCAGCGCCGGCCCGCTCAGCAGGCCGGTGTAGCCAATCAGCGTGACCGCCGGCAGGGAGAAATTCGACGGCACACCAGGCTGATTGCCGGCGGCGGTAAACAGGATCGGCACGATGTTGGACAAACCCGCCCCAGCCAGGATGAACCCGCCGAGCGCCACGCCCGTGTGGTCGACACTGACCAGCAACAGCACGCCGGCCGCCGCACACAGGCTGCCGAGCACCAGCACGCGTTGGCGGCCCACGGCGTTGACCAGGCGATCGCCATACAAGCGGCCCAGCGCGACGGCAATGGAATACAACGTGAAGCCGAACCCGGCATGGCTCTTGTCCATGCTGCGTTCGGTGTGCAGGAACACGGCGGACCAGTCGAGCATTGCGCCTTCGATCATGAAGATGAAAAAACACAACGCGGCCAGAAACAGCACGCCCGGATGGGCCAGGGCCTGGAACGTACCGCCCGACTCACCGGGCTCCACCGGCCGCTTGGCCAATAAATGCGGCGCGGCCCGGGACACCACCAGCGCGATCAACAGCGCCACCAGTGAAATCGCCGGCAACGGCATCAAGCCCGCCCACAGCAACACGCTCACGCCCCCTGCCCCGGCCACGCCGCCGATGCTGTAGAAGCCGTGAAAACCGGACATCCGCGCCTGCCCGCTTTCGCGTTCGACAATCACCGCCTGGGCATTCATCGACACGTCCAGCAGCCCGTTCACCGCGCCGAACACCAGCAAGGCTGCGCCAATCGCCAGGGGAGACGTGGCGTACATCATGAACGGCAGCACCAGGCAGAACACCACCGAGCAGGCCAGGATCAGCGCCCTGCAACCGAACCGGGCAATGGCGCGACCGGTAAACGGCATGACCAGCATCGATCCGGCGGCAATGCAAAACAGCAGCAGCCCGAGGGTGCCGTCGTTCACGTCGAGCCGGGTTTTGACAAACGGAATCAGCGGCGCCCAGGACGCCATGCCCAGCCCCGCGATGAAAAAGATGCTGCGTGTGGCACGTTGCTGGCGGACATTTGAATCAAGTACTACGGCAGAAACATTCACAGAGCGTTCACCTTCTTGAGCACAGACCTCAGGGACCGACGCGCCGTGCGGGCCGCGCCGGTACACCGGGTCAGTTCAGACTTTGCGCCACCGCCAGATAGTCGGTGTAGATCTGCGGCGAGCCGGAAAACGACGCCAGTTGTTTCCACTCTTCGTACATCTGCTTGGTGTCGCGGTGCGCCCGGGCAAAAATCGCCGCCTGGTCGGTGGCGATGTCCGGCTCGGGATAAAACACATCCAGCGCAGCCTGGCTCGCGATCTCCATGAACACCACGTATTGGTCCAGACGGTTGCCCCGCTCGCCCTTGAGCAAGCGAAACTTCCAGTCCGGGTAATCCTCGATGCGGTGATGGTTTTGCGCGATGAAGGTTTCGAAGGTGTGCGGCTGCACATCGGCGCGCAGCGCGAGGTTGTGCAGGCCGATCACCCGCGCCACCGGCTCCTTGCCGGGCCGGTCTTCATAACGTGGGCCGTAAGGCACGGTGCTTTTGGTGTTCTCGGCGAGCAACCGGTAGTCGGTGAACAGCGTGGGCAGTTCGCTGTAAGTGCCGTAGCGTTTCCACTCGCCAAGGATATCCAGCGCCTCGGGATGGTCACGCCAGAACTGGCGAGCCAGTTCGGTCTTGTTGCCGTCGGCGCCCACGTAGCGGTCCCGCTGCTCGGCGCTGTCGATCTCGAACAGCATCAGAAACTGCCCGGCCCGCTCGCCACGCAAGCCGCGCAGCAATGTCCAGCGCCAGCCGGGATAGCACGGAATGTGCACGCCTTTGTGCCGCACGAACTGCTCGAATTGTTCCGGCGTCACCCCGGCTTCATGGTCGATGGCCACGTAGTGCAGGCTGAACACCGGGGCTGTGGATGGGCTCATCAGTGGCCTCCAGCGGCTTGGGTATCGAACTGGGTGTTGATCACCGCTTCCACCAACGTCACCCCATTGGTGGTCAGGCGCACGAGATCGCCCTCGACGGTCACCAGTGCTTTCTCCACCAGCTTGTCGAGCGTACGGCTGATCACTGGGTTGTCGAAAAAGCTGTTGCCGCCAAAACGCTGCTTGAACACTGCGTCATCCACGGGAACCAGGGTGGACAAGGCCATCTTGAATGCGTTGACTTCCCGCGCCAGCGCCGACATGCCCCGGCTGTTATCGATGGGCAGGCGGTTTTCGTCCAGCGCCTGCTTGTACTTGGCGTAGCCGGTGATGTTGATCGCTTCGGCGCGGGTGCACTTGGAACTGCCGCCCAGGCCAATCGCAACTTCCGGGTACTGTTTGTCGAGGTCGGTGATCAGGCCTTTCCACTTCTCCGCCTCCCGCCCGTTCTGGTGGAAGTACATGGTGGGGTGTTCGCCGTACTCGGCGTTCAGGTGCTGTTCGACCACTTCGCGCATCTGGTACTGCTTGCCCAGGCCCGGGAAGGTCATGTTGTTGATGTTGATCAGGCCCTTGCGCTGCCAGTGGCTCTGTTTTTCGCCCGACACGCCGGTGCGGCTTTTCATGAACTCTTCCATGTGCAGCTTGGCGATCACCACGTGGGACAGTTCCAGCTCCAGGGTGCGCTGCATGTCGTATTTCACGTCATCCACACTCTGGCCGAGCATGCCGTAGATGAGGTCGACACTGACCCAGTCCAGGCCCAATTCGCGGGCGTAATAGATGGTATCCACGCACTCTTCAGCCGAGTGCATGCGCCCGCAGGCGGTGATGATGCGGTCATCGAACGACTGGGCGCCAAAGCTGATCTTGGTGAACCCCAGCTCCTTGAGCAGCAGCAGGTATTCCTTGTTCAAGGTGCCCGGCTCACCCTCGAAGCGCATGGTGGCGACGGAAAAGTTGAAGTGGCTGCGGTAGAACGCCATCAACCGGCGCAACTCGGGATCCGGCAGCAGCGAAGGTGTGCCGCCGAAGATGTTGAACTCGCCGACCTCGGCCTGCGCCAGGCTCGGGACTTTTTCGAGCCACATCGTGGCTTCCTTGATGTTGTAATCCACCAGGTCCTTGAACACCACCTGGGACGACGCGGCCTTGGGGTTCAGGATCACCGTGGGGTATTGGCAGAAATGGCAGCGATAACGGCAGGTGGGAATATAGGCCCACAGGTGAATCTGCTTGGCTTGGCGGATCTCGCTGTCCATGTCCTGGAAAAACGACGGCAGCGGGTAATCGGGAATATCGCCGGGAAATACGTGGCAGCCGAACGGGTCGTTGTACACGTACTCCAGGAACGCGCTGTTGTCCGGATCCGCAAGGAACTCATAGACCCGCGGCGTCGGGTAGTTCGGGTCGATGTCATTGAGTGATACAAGCGCTTCGCTGGTCATCAGAACACCCCGCCGTTGGCAAAATAGTTGTGGGCTTCACCCGACTCGCGGTCTTCGGCGAAGTAGTACACAAAGCGCTCGAAGTCCTCGGGCTTGACGGTCTCGAAGCACTCGGGCAACGGCGGCGGGAAGCCGATGTCTTCGCCCACGGCGCGGCGCAAGGCGCTGAAGATCTCTTCGCGGAACTCGAAGTACAGGCGGTAGCTGGGGGTCTTGTAGGCATGGATCGGCTTGAAGTCGATCACCCGCGAGCTGTGCTTGATTTCATGAATGCGCTGGTACATGCGGTCAGCCACCGGGCCGCCGAAGAAATCCCGCACCGCCGGGTTTTCCAGCAGGATCTGCGGGTTGAGCAGTGCCGGCAGCGCGATGTTTTTCGGCACGAAATCCTTGATCGAGTAATGCCAGGCCTGTACCGACTGCGCCGGCGTGGTGTCGCTCAGGGTGGGGATCTGTTGCTCCACGTCCGGGCGCACGTCCTTCATGATGATGATGCCGTCCTGGCCGTAGGCATTGCCGGTGATCACCTCGTCGAGAATGGTGTCCACGCGGCGGCTGTTGATCTCGATACGCGATTTGTGGGCGTAGACCGGTTTGCCGCCCCAGGCGATTACACGGATGCCAAAGTCCCAGTCGTCGGACAAATGCTCGACGAAACGGCCCTTGTCCAACTGGTAGAAAATCTCGATCCCACCGACCTTGTCGTACAAGCCGCGCTCCACCGCGAAGCCCTTGCCGTCCGGAAAACCGCCGAACAGCGAGAAGGACACTTCACGGCAGCGCAGGGTTTTCTGGATTTCGTTGTACAGGTTCGGACGCTTTTCGAAGGCGGCTTCGTTGTAGTAGTAATTGCAGGTGCCGAGGTCGCCGTCCTCTTCGATCATTTTCAGGATCAAGGCATGCAGCCAGTACGGGTCGACGGTGCAGTCGGCATCCGCCGAAACGATGTAGTGCTTGTTCTCTTCGCCAATGCGGATATCGCGGTTCCTGGACCGCACGGAGGCGTAATCCATGCCGCGTTTACGTGCCGATGAAACGCCTTGGGTGGTTTCTTCGATCACATAAATATCAAGCGAGGGGTTATTGGCCTTGAACGCATTGATTTTCTTGATGGAATCGTCTGTCGAGTTATTGTCGACAAAGATCAGTTCATAGGTGGCGTGGGTAATCAGCCCCCCTTCTGTTTTCTGATTGAACAAAGAGTCCAGAACGCTATCAATGCGGTCGCTTTCGTTATAAAGCGGCAGCACCACCGAGACAAATACGGAATCACGCATACTTTCTCCAGAAGAATTCAAGTCCAACATGCTCATTACGTTATTGGCGAGTGCCCGCCGCCCAATCGAGAAGTTGCGTCGAGCCACCCTCTCCATCTGCAGCCGGTTATTCAACAGCTGGTAAACCTCATTAATGAATGCCTCGTCCGGCAGCCCGTCCTGCTCTTCGGTAATCGCCATGACGGGGGCTTCGAATCCGTGCTGGCCATACACCTCTTGATAATATTCATAGCGCGTTGCGATATAGCAGCGCCGACTGCTGATGGCTTCGCCCACCGGGTTGCCATAACTGTCGTAACCCCATGAGGTTAAAAAAGAAACCAGATCGCAGGAGTAATACAGGTCTTCAATACTGATGTCCGATTTGTTCGAACGCATCACGTCATGGGACAACGAGCCAATGAACTTTACATAGGCTTCAACTTGCAACTCCTTGACCAGATTATTCAGCGTATTGAAAAACCCGGGATGTTCTTGCGGATCGCCCGCTACCGCCAGGTACACCCGGCGCGGGCTGCCGCTGTCGGCGAACCGCTGGTTCAATTGCTGCACCAGGTAGATATCGCGGTCCTGGCGTTTTTGCGGAATGATCCGGGTGGTCCGGGCAATCAGAATGTCGGTATCACGAATGTCCAGACGCTCCTTGATGTTGGCGTACTGGCTTTGCCCGCTGAAATCGTAAGTGTTTTTACGTACCTTGACCTCGACCTCGTGGTTGCACCACGCCTCCAGCCGGTTTTTCAGGTCGTTGTTCAGGGTCACATAGGAAATATGCCGCGAGCGCACGGGTTTGACCGCGTGGGTGTAGGGCTCTGGCCCGTACTTCATCGCGCTTTTTTCGCTGCTCCACATCAGGTCGTGGTCACGCCAGATCACGAAATTACCCAGGTCGTGCCGGTTGCCGTAAGCCTCGATCGCCAGGTAAAGCGCCTGGGTGTAGATGATGTTTTCGGGCAGCGTGCCGTTTTCGACGATGACGTAGCGGATGTTCAATGCGTCCCACTGCTGGACGATGCGCTGGGCCAAGGCCTGGGCCGACACCTGAACGGCACTGACAAGGCGGCCTTTTTCCTCGGGGGATGCCGGTATTTTCTCGGCGATCAGGACCCCATGGGAGTGTTCGATGAAGTCGACGTTGTAATGGGGGATGGTGTCGATAGCGTCGACGCGCACCAAGGTGAAGATATCTTTGTAGAGATGGGTTTCATAACTATAAGGTTTGTTGAAGTTGCCCTTGTCGACCTTGATGTCATAGCCCAGGTCCAGATAAAGCTTGACGCCCTTTTGATCGAAACCCTTGGCGATCTTCAAGGCCTCAACAGTGATTCCCGATACCGCGACGGCATCAAATGATATAAATATCGCTCCGGCAGGCATAGCAATACTCTCCAAACCAATAAAGATGCATGGATGATTACGTACTCATAACGACTATTTGGAATAACGCTGGAGCTTTAACTGAACATGACACTGTTAAAAAAGCATCGACACCCCGCACTTTCGCACGGAAAATTTATACTTTTTTTGCAGATGAAGACGCGCAAGCATGTACTTACGTATCAGATTAAAAGAAGGCACCTGGCCAGTCTTTCAACTTCATACTGTCATGTGGTGATGGATGCGATTGATCTTTTCATAATTATTGTTAGAAGCTTCCTGCGTAATATGCTGTAGGAAAAAATACTCGTCTGTACGAGTGAAATCAAGGCTCTTGTAGGACAAGTTTTTATTTTTTTTGGGGATCCAATTTTAAGGGCGGCATTTGCGACAGTTCCTGCACTTATGCCCTTAACTTGGTAGCTACAGGCCATTAATGGCATAGCGCCTGACATCGTGACCGATATACATAAAGTGCGGCTTCCAGCCACGCCGGTGTTCTCCGCGCGCCTCATACCTGTCAAGCATTCTTTCTGTACAAAATCATGCGCATACGGGTGACACGGGGGTCCAAAAAACCTCAGACTATGCGCCGCGGGAAATCGTTAATGCCTGCGAAACGCCCTCTGCCGAGGCCGTGCTGTTTCACCTGACGACGTTTTTTTATGCCCAATCACACCATCAAGACCCCCTGCATCGGCCTGTGCTCCACCGTCTACGGTGACCTGGTCTGCCGGGGTTGCAAGCGCTATCACCACGAAGTGATCCAGTGGAACGGCTACAGCTTTGAGGAGAAACAAGCGGTGTGGCTGCGCCTGGAGCAATTGTTGGTGCAAGTGATGGCCAGCAAGCTGGAAGTGTTCGACGCACAGTTGCTGCGCCAGCAACTGGAAAACCGCAAGATCCGCTTCATGCCGCACCAGTCGCCCTACTGCTGGGCGTATCAGTTGATTGCTCGGGGCGCGCGGGTGATTTCCAAGCTGGAGGCCTATGGGCTGGCGTTGTTGCCGGAGTTCCGCGAACGCAGCCTGGCGGACTTGCGCGACGCGGTCGACCGCGAGTTTTTCCTGCTGTCCGAGGCGCATTACGAGCGGTATATCGCCCCGGGTTTTCTACAGGAAGCCTTTGGGCCGGCGCTGATCGCCACCCTCTAAACACACTGCAAAACCAATGGGTGTGCGGACTTGCTCGCGAAGGCAGTGTGTCAGTCATCACACTCGTCGACTGACAGACCGTATTCGCGGGCAAGCCCGCTCCCACATTGGAACTCCATTCGATGCCCTGCTCACTGTGAATCCCCTGTGGGAGTTGTCGAGCCCCGGCGAGGCTGCGACCCGACCCGCTCCCACATTTTTGATTTGCGCCCGTCAAGAGATCCAGGACGCGGCACGCTCCGATTGCATGCCATACCGCTTGATCGCCTGCTGACACACACTCGCGGCCAGTTCCCCCTGCTCCACCAACGCCGTCAGTGCAGCCAGCACAAGGTGATGGCGGTCCACTTCGAAGAAATCGCGCAACGCCGCCCGGGTATCACTGCGCCCGAACCCGTCAGTGCCCAGAACCGTGTAAGGAGAGTCCATATAGGAACCGATCATCTGCGGCACCGCCCGTACATAGTCGGACACCGCAATCACTGGCGCGCCTTTGGGCAGGCAGGCGCTCACATGGCTCACTCGCGCTACGGCCTGCGGGTGCAAGCGATTCCAGCGTTCCACCTCCCGCGCATCCCGCGCCAGCTCGCTGAAGCTGGTCACGCTGAATACCTCGCTAGCCACTTGCCAGTCGGCGGCCAATAACTGCGCTGCGGCCTGGGCCTCGCGCACCAGTGTGCCGGCGCCGAGCAGGCGCACCCGGGCGTTCGGCGCGCCTTCGAGACGGTACATGCCCTTGATGATCGCCGCTTCCACGCCTTGTGGGAGACTCGGCTGCGGGTAGTTTTCATTCATCAGGGTCACGTAGTAGAACTCGTCCACCTCCTGTTCCAGCATCCGGCGCATGCCGTGGTCGAGAATCACCGCGAACTCCCCGGCAAACGCCGGATCGTAGGCACGGCAGTTCGGCACGGTGGCGGCGGTGAGGTGGCTGCTGCCGTCCTGGTGTTGCAGACCTTCACCGCCCAGGGTGGTGCGCCCGGCGGTAGCGCCCAGCAAAAAGCCCCGGGCGCGCTGGTCGGCGGCGGCCCAGATCAGGTCGCCGATGCGCTGGAAGCCGAACATCGAGTAATAGATGTAGAACGGCAACATGCGCAAACCGTGCACCGAGTAGCTGGTAGCCGCCGCGACCCAGGAACTGATGGCACTGGCCTCGCTGATGCCCTCCTCCAGAATCTGCCCGTCGGTGGCCTCGCGGTAGCTGAGGATCGAGCCGATGTCTTCCGGCTCGTAGCGCTGGCCGACACTGGAATAGATGCCGATCTGCTTGAACAGGTTGGCCATGCCGAAGGTGCGCGCCTCGTCCGCGACGATGGGCACGATGCGCGGGCCGAGGGCCTTGTCCTTGAGCAGGTTGCTGAGCATGCGCACGAAGGCCATGGTGGTGGACATTTCCTTGCCTTCGGCCAGGGTGGCAAAACCGGCATAGCCTGCAATCGGCGGCACCTCAACGGTGGGTGCAATCTGGCTGCGGCTTGGCACAAAACCGCCGAGGGCGTTGCGGCGTTGGTGCAGGTAACGCAACTCCAGGCTGTCCTCGCCCGGTTTGAAGAAGCTCAGGGATTCGGTTTGTTCGTCGGTCAGGGGCAACTGGAAGCGATTGCGGAAGGCGATCAGCGCGTCGCGATCAAGCTTCTTCTGCTGGTGGGTGGTCATCTTGCCTTGCCCCGCCTCGCCCATGCCGAAACCTTTCTTGGTCTGGGCGAGAATCACCGTGGGCTTGCCCTTGACCCGTCGCGCCGCAGAGTAGGCGGCGTGAATCTTGACCATGTCATGGCCGCCACGCTTGAGGCGGTCGATCTGTTCGTCGCTCATACCGGCAACCAGCGCTTTAAGGGCGTCGCTCTGGCCAAAGAAGTGTTCGCGGTTGTAGGCACCGTCCTTGGCGGCAAAGGTCTGGAACTGCCCATCGACGGTGGTGGACAAGGTGTTGACCAACGAGCCATCGGCATCCTTGGCGAGCAAGGCGTCCCAGTCCGAGCCCCACACCAGCTTGATCACGTTCCAGCCGGCGCCGGCGAACAAGCCTTCGAGCTCATCGATGATCCGGCCATTGCCGCGCACTGGCCCGTCGAGGCGTTGCAGGTTGCAGTTGACCACCCAGGTCAGGTTGTCCAGGCCTTCGCGGGCCGCCAGGGTCAGGGCCGACATGCTTTCCGGCTCATCCATTTCGCCATCGCCGAACACGCCCCATACATGGCGGTCGGTGGTGTCCTGTAAGCCGCGATGGTGCAGGTAACGCATGAACCGCGCCTGGAAAATCGAACTGATGGGGCCGATGCCCATGGAGCCGGTGGGAAACTGCCAGAAGTCCGGCATCAACCATGGATGCGGATAGCTCGACAACCCGCGCGCACCCGCCTGGGGGCCGCCGATTTCCTGGCGATAGTGGGCCAGGTCGCTTTCGCTCAGGCGCCCTTCCAGAAAGGCCCGGGCATAAATGCCGGGCGCGGAATGGGGTTGGTAGAACACCAGGTCACCGCCAAAGCGGTCGTTGCGCGCACGAAAAAAATGGTTGAAGCCCACTTCGAACAAATCCGCCGCACTGGCGTAACTGGCGATATGGCCGCCCAGTTCGCCATAGGCCTGGTTGGCCCGCACCACCATGGCCAAAGCGTTCCAGCGCACCAGGGAAGCCAGGCGCTCTTCGGTGGCGAGGTCGCCGGGGAATGCCGGCTGCTGCTCCACGCTGATGCTGTTGATGTAAGGCGTGCCGTGGCGCGGTTTCCAGTCGATGTGCGGGGCACTGGCATCGCCGGCCAGCAGGTCGAGGATCTGCCGCGCCCGCGCCGGGCCGGCATTGGCCACCAGAGACGCCAGAGCGTCGCGCCATTCGTCCAGCTCTTGCTGGTCCATTGCTGTGTCGTTCACTGCATTTGCGAAACCGTTCATGGGCACCTCCAGGCGTTTTTTTTCCAGTTTATGGCGGCGCCAAAGGATTTTTTGCCTGTTATCAGGCGCACTTTTCAATATTTTGAGCATGATTCACTGCCAATCAATGTTTTCCCAGCACGATATGCTCAAGCACCCCAAGACCTCGCAATTATGTTTAAAATGCCGCCCGCTCAACGACCGACGCTCAACGATGACCCCAGACGCACTCGCCACCCTGCACGCTCACCTGCTCAACGCCCTGGCCACTCCGCCGGCGGAAACCCGTCGTCTGTTCCATGGCCGGGGCCGGTGCTGGCCGGGCCTGGAGCAACTGACCGTGGACTGGCTGCAGGGCGTGATACTGGTCGCGTTGTTCAAGGAGCCTGAAGCTGCGCAGCTGGAGGCCCTGAAACAACTGCTACGCGCGCAACTCAGTGCATACACCGTGGCCCTGCAACATCGCTACCTGCCGCAAAGCACCACCGAATGGCTGGTGGGCAACCCGGTCGACGAGCTGACCATCACCGAAGGCGGGCTGCGCTACCTGATCGACCTGGGCAAAAAGCAGAATAGCGGGCTGTTCCTCGACATGCGCTACGGCCGCAACTGGGTGCGCGAACAAGCCAAGGGCCAGCGCGTGCTCAACCTGTTTGCCTATACCTGCGGGTTTTCCGTGGCGGCCATCGAAGGCGGCGCTGACCACGTGGTGAACCTGGACATGGCCCGTGGTGCCCTGAGCCGTGGGCGTGACAACCACCGCCTGAACGGGCATGACCTGAACAAAGTGAGCTTCCTGGGCCACGACCTGTTCAAATCCTGGGCCAAGGTCACCAACAGCGGGCCCTATGACTTGGTGATCATCGACCCGCCGTCGTTCCAGAAAGGCAGTTTTCTGCTGACCAAGGACTACCAGCGCGTGCTGCGACGCCTGCCGGATCTGCTCACGCCCCACGGCACGGTGCTGGCGTGCATGAACGACCCGGCCTTTGGCGAAGACTTCCTGATCGATGGCGTCACGCGCGAGGCGCCGGGCCTGCGCTTTATCGAACGGCTGCAAAACCCGCCGGAATTTCCTGATATTGATGCCCAAAGCGGCCTCAAGGCGCTGGTGTTCCGCCAGGGCTGATGCCGAAATGCCGGACCCTTGCTACGCTAAGTGATACACCGGGGCGGTGAACCTTATCCCCCCCTTCCCGGTCGATACCTGCATTCCCTGGCCAGACTCGACGGCGTCGCGCTGTCGGCTGCCCCGTTTCACCTTTCGGAGAACCGCCCGTGATATCGACCCTGCATGTAGCCAGACTCAAAGCCTGGGGCGCCCACGGCTTTACCGCCACCGGTGTGGTACTGGCCTTTCTGGCCACCCTGGCGCTGCTGGAAAACTCACCGAAGGCCTGTTTGCTGTGGCTGGGCCTGGCGCTGGTGGTCGATGGCGTCGACGGCTCACTGGCGCGACGGGTCAATGTGAGTACGGTCCTGCCCAGTTTCGACGGCTCGGTCCTGGACCTGGTGATCGATTACCTGACCTATGTGTTCATCCCGGCGTTGTTCATCTACCGCTACATCGACCTGCCGGACTTCACCCACCTGTTCACCGTGTCGGTGATCCTGGTGTCTTCGCTGTTCTGCTTCTGCAACGTGAACATGAAGAGCAAGGACAACTACTTCGTTGGCTTCCCCGCCGCCTGGAACGTGGTGGCGCTGTGCGTCTATATCATTCAGCCGGAAGCCTGGGTGACCCTCGCGACCGTGATCGGCCTGGCGCTGTTGACCGTGACGCCGATGAAATTCCTGCACCCGTTCCGCGTCAAGCGCTTCATGCCGATCAATATCGCCGTGACCACGATCTGGTTGCTGTGCAGCTTCTTGATGGTGGTGGACTACCCCAACACCAACCCGTGGACGTTTGGGCTGTGGTCGCTGATGTCGGCGTATTTCCTGGGGATTTGTGTGTGGCGTACGGCGCTGGAGTGGCTCGAAACACACAGGTCCTAAGCGGGCACCGTAAAAATGTGGGAGCTGGCTTGCCAGCTCCCACATTGGAACTCCCTACATCCGGCAGGTAAGATGCAGGCCTTTGGCGCAGCCCCTTCGCTGCGCACCCTGCCAGCCATAAGCCCTGCCCATGCCCTTCGAACTCAGCGTTGACCTCACCACCCTCGCCATCCTGGCGCTTGTCGCCTTTATCGCCGGTTTCATCGACGCGATCGCCGGCGGCGGCGGACTGCTTACCACACCCGCCTTGCTCACAGCCGGCATGCCGCCGCACCTGGTGCTGGGCACCAACAAGCTCAGTTCCACCTTCGGCTCGGCCACCGCCAGCTTCACCTTCTACCGCCGCAAGCTGTTTCACCCGCGCCAGTGGGTACATGCCATCGTCGGCACGCTGGTCGGGGCGCTCAGCGGCGCGGTGGTTGCGCACTACCTGCCTGCCGAAACCCTGAACAAAATGCTGCCGGTGATTGTGTTCGCCTGCGGCGTGTACCTGCTGTTCGGCGGCACGCCCAAGGCGCCGCTGGACGCCGATGCGCCGATCAAGAAGAAATGGCAATCCACCCAGGGCTTCGGTCTGGGCTTCTACGACGGCGTGGCCGGCCCGGGTACCGGGGCGTTCTGGACCGTGAGCACGATGCTGTTGCACCCCATCGACCTGGTGAAAGCCAGCGGCGTGGCGCGCAGCATGAACTTTGTCAGCAACGCAGGCGCGCTGACGGTGTTTATCATCAATGGGTCGGTGGACTGGATCGTTGGCCTGGCCATGGGCGTTTCGGTGATGTGTGGCGCGTTCTTTGGCGCCCGCAGTGCCATCAGCGGCGGCGCCAAATTCATTCGCCCGGTGTTCATCACCGTGGTCCTCGGCCTGACGGTGCGCCTAGCCTGGCAGCACTGGTTCAGCGTGACCTGAACGGCGGGCCAGGTAGAGGTCGATGAGGTAACGCGCAATCGAACGTGACGCCGGCAATGGCGGCAGGTCGTGGATATTGAACCATTGCGCGTCCTCGATTTCGTCGGCCTGGGGCACGATATCGCCGCCGGCGTACTCGGCATGGAAACCCAGCATCATCGAGTGCGGGAACGGCCAGCATTGGCTGCCCATGTACTGGATGTTCTTGACCTCCACCTGCACTTCCTCGCGCACTTCGCGGATCAGGCAGTCTTCGGCCGACTCCCCGGGCTCGGCGAACCCGGCCAGGGTGCTGTAGACCCCGGTCACAAAGCGCGGCGAACGCGCCAGCAGGATCTCGTCGCCACGGGTCACCAGCACGATCATGCTCGGAGAAATCCGTGGGTAGCTGCGCAGGTCGCAGGCCGCGCAATGCATCGCCCGCTCCCGCGGCACCTGGACCATGGCCTGGCCGCAACTGCCGCAAAACCGGTGCTCCCGCGCCCAGGTGCCGATCTGCGCGGCGTAGCCCAGTACTTTGTACAGGGTGTGATCGCCTTGCAGCATGAAGCCGCGCAGCCCCTGCCAACTGCAACCTGGCACCTCACCGGCAGCGTCCAGCTCCAGCAGGTACACCGGTTCGCCGTCGAGGTGGCCGATGCCGTGTTCGGCGAACACGGCCAGGTCCTGGCGCTTGAGCCATTCCCGGGGGAACAGCGGGCCGTTGGTGTCATGCAAAAAGCCGTCGCGGCTGCGGGCGACGGCCCAGCCGCCAGGGGTGTCGTTATCCAGCAGCGTTGTGGTAATCCAGCCTGGGGTCATGTCAGTCAATCCACGAATTCGGGTTTCTGCTTACTCATGTGGGCCGCGATGGCCACGCGCAGGTCGTTGGATTGCAACATAGCCGAGTTCCAGGTGGCAACGTATTCCAGGCCATCATTGACCGTGTGGTCACGCATGTAGCTGATCATCGCCTTGGTGCCGGCCACGGCAATCGGCGACTTGGCGGCGATTTCATGGGCAATCTCCATCACCCCGGCCAACAGGCTGTCCTGATCGGGATAGACCCGATTGACCAGGCCGATGCTGCGCGCTTCCTCGGCGCCGAACTGGCGACCCGTATAGGCCAGCTCACGCAACATGCCGTCGCCGATGATGCGCGGCAGGCGTTGCAGGGTGCCGACGTCGGCGGCCATGCCGATGTCGATTTCCTTGATCGAGAACTGCGCGCCTTCGGCGGCGTAGCGCATGTCGCAGGCGCTGATCAGGTCGATCGCGCCACCGATGCAATAACCCTGGATCGCCGCCAGCACCGGCTTGCGGCAGTTGTCGACAGCGTTGAACGAGGCTTGCAGCTCCAGGATCTTGCGGCGCAGCAGACGCGCGTTGCGGCCCACGTCCTTGCCGAACTCGTTGGCCACCGAGGCCAGCATCATCAGATCGATACCCGACGAAAAATGTTTGCCGGCACCGCTGAGCACCACGGCGCGCACGACGTCGGTGTCTTCGACCCACTGGAAGATATCGATGATTTCGCTCCAGAACGCGGCGTTCATCGCATTGATCTTTTCCGGGCGGTTGATCTGCACATGGGCAACGTTGCCGGTGAGTTCGACGACGAAAGCTTGGTATTCGGACATGGCAGTGATCCCTGACTGGCGAGTGATAAAGCCCGAACTATAACAAGGCTGCAGGACGGCGCATCTGCCAAAAACGGGACGGCAAAACGTAATGGAATGTTGTGGATGCAGGCCCGCATGCGCCACCGATACATTTCACCCGGGGCCATCGATTTATCGGCTATACAATCAGGGCCACTGCCCGGAGCCGCCCATGCCGACGACCTTTCGCCCATCCTTGATCCTCGCCCTGGTGGTGGTACTGACCGGCGTCGGCGCCGGATTGGGCGGGATGTTGCTGGCCCTGTTGCTACACGGTATCCAGCACCTGGCCTACGGCTACAACCTCGACAACCTGGTCAGCCACGAAACCTTTCTATGGGGCGTGACCGCCGCCGCGCCCGAACGACGCTTGAGCGTCTTGGTGATCTGCGGGCTGGTCGCGGGGTTCGGCTGGTGGGCGGTGTACCGCTATGGCCGCCCATTGGTGAGCATCAAGCAGGCCGTCTCGGAACAGATGCCGGACATGCCGCCCAAAACCACCCTCGCCCACGCCGTGCTGCAAATCATCACCGTGGCCCTGGGCTCGCCGCTGGGGCGCGAAGTGGCGCCGCGCGAAGTCGGCGCCCTGGCCGGTAGTTGGTTGTCGCGGAGGGCGCGCCTGGCGCCGCAGTTGCATCGGCTGATCGTTGCCTGCGGCGCCGGTGCCGGCCTGGCTGCGGTGTACAACGTGCCCTTGGGTGGCGCGGTGTTTGTGCTGGAAGTGCTGGTGGGCGCCTTCAGTTGGCCGGCAGCGATCATTGCGCTGGCCACCTCGGCGATTGGCGCGGCGGTGGCCTGGATCGGGCTGGGGGCGGAGTCGCAGTATGTCGTGCCGCACTTTGTATTGAGCCCGGCGTTGATCACCTGGGCCGTGGTGTGCGGGCCGGTGTTCGGCCTGGCGGCATACGGTTTCACCCGCCTGACCGGCACAGCACGGGCCCATGCCGCCCGTGGCTGGCGCCTGCCGGTATTGGCATTGCTCAACTTCACGATCATCGGCGTGCTGGCCATGTGGCTGCCACCCATCCTCGGCAACGGCAAAGGCCCGGCACAACTGGGTTTCGACAATGAGCTGAGCATCGGCCTGGCCTCGCTGTTGCTGCTGGTCAAGGTGCTGATCACCACCAGCAGTCTGCGCGCCGGCGCCGAAGGCGGCCTGCTCACGCCGGGCCTGGCCAATGGCGCGCTGCTGGCGATCATCCTCGGCGGCGCCTGGAGCCTGGCGTGGCCCGGCGTGCCCTTGAGCGCCTTCGCGATCATCGGCGCGGCCGCCTTCCTGGCCGCCAGCATGAACATGCCGCTGACGGCGATTGTGCTGGTGGCGGAATTCACCCGCATCGACCATGACTTTCTGGTGCCGATCATCCTCGCTGTGGTGGGCTCGGTGTGCGTGAGCAAGCTGTGCCAACGTCTGGAAAACGCTGGATAAATGCCGACGCACAGGCCATCCTTCGCGCTTTGAGCCGCCTCGCGCGCGGCGTTCGACGTTGAAAGGATATGCCCATGCACGCCCAACCCCTCACCCACGCCGAATTCGAAGCCCTCGAAGAGACCCTGCTCAAGTACGGCGACGACCACTCGGTGCTGAACCTGGCCGAACTCGACGGCTACTTCACCGCCCTGGTGTCCGGCCCGACGCCGGTGGACGTGAGCGAATGGTTCCCGGCGATCTGGGGTGGCGAGAACCCTGACTGGGAAAGCGTCGAAGAAGCCCAGCACTTCCTGGCACTGTGCGTGCGCCACCTCAACACCCTGGCCGAACAACTGGCAACCGACGCCAGCGCCTTCAACGCCCGCTTCGACGACACCGAGCATCAGGGCCACACCGTGACACTCGCCGAAGAATGGTGCTTCGGCTACATCCGCGGCGGCGCCATCGGCAACTGGCCGGAATTGCCAGCCGCCCAGGCAGCCGAGTTGGAAAAGATCTCCTGGTGCGCCGAACAGGACAACTTCGAACTGCCGGCGGACCTGGACATAACCGCCCACCAGCAACGTGTCAGCGAAATCGAACCCGCTGCGCGGGCGCTGCATGATTACTGGCTGGCCAAACGATAAGGTGAAAGCCGGCTTGTCGGGCCGGAGAAGACGGCGGCACTGCCAATGGAGCGGCCGCCTGACCCACCGCTTTCGCAGCCTCGCCGGGGCTCGACAGCTCCCACAGGGGACTTGATTGTTTGATTGTTCCCACGCTCCGCGTGGGAATGCCGCCCTGGACGCTCCGCGTCCGCTTTTGAAGTCATCAAGACTATTGCTCCCGCAGGAATTGATGCACACCTGGTAAATACCTGCACCCAAGCTCGACAACCACCGCCCCAATACCCGATTATTCGACTCCGCCCGCCGCCCTTGCCTTGAAACAGGAGCCCTGTACCTTGAGTTCGCAGAAAACCGTGACCGTGACACCGCCCGATTTCCCCCTCACTGGCAAGGTCGCACCCCCCGGCTCCAAATCCATCACCAACCGCGCCCTGCTGCTGGCGGCGCTGGCCAAGGGCACCAGCCGCCTGAGCGGCGCACTCAAAAGCGACGACACCCGCCATATGTCGGTGGCCCTGCGCCAGATGGGCGTGACCATCGACGAACCGGACGACACCACCTTCGTCGTCACCAGTACCGGCAAACTGCAATTGCCCGCCCAACCCTTGTTCCTCGGCAACGCCGGCACCGCGATGCGCTTTCTCACCGCCGCCGTGGCCACCGTCGAGGGCACAGTCGTGCTGGACGGCGATGAGTACATGCAAAAACGCCCGATTGGCCCCCTGCTGGCCACCCTCGGCCAAAACGGTATCCGCGTTGACAGCCCCACCGGCTGCCCGCCGGTCACCGTACACGGCGTGGGCAAGGTGCAGGCCAAGCGCTTCGAGATCGACGGCGGCCTGTCCAGCCAGTACGTGTCGGCACTGCTGATGCTGGCAGCCTGCGGCGAAGCGCCGATTGAAGTCGCCCTCACCGGCAAGGACATCGGTGCCCGTGGTTATGTGGACCTGACCCTGGACTGCATGCGTGCCTTTGGTGCGCAAGTGAGCGAAGTCAACGACACCACCTGGCGCGTCGCGCCTACCGGCTACACCGCCCACGATTACTTGATCGAACCCGACGCCTCCGCCGCGACCTACCTGTGGGCTGCCGAGGTACTGACCGGCGGGCGCATCGATATCGGTGTGGCCGCCCAAGACTTCACCCAGCCGGACGCCAAGGCCCAGGCCGTGATCGCCCAGTTCCCGAACATGCAGGCCACCGTGGTCGGCTCGCAGATGCAGGACGCCATCCCGACCCTCGCCGTGCTGGCCGCGTTCAACAACACACCAGTGCGCTTCACCGAGCTGGCCAATTTGCGCGTCAAGGAATGTGACCGCGTGCAGGCGCTGCATGACGGCCTCAACGAAATTCGCCCGGGCCTGGCAACCATCGAGGGCGACGACCTGCTGGTGGCCAGCGATCCGGCCCTGGCCGGAACCTCGTGCCAGGCCTTGATCGACACCCATGCCGACCATCGCATCGCCATGTGCTTTGCCCTGGCCGGCTTGAAGGTCGCGGGCATTCGCATCCAGGACCCGGACTGCGTCGGCAAGACCTATCCTGAGTACTGGAAGGCCCTGGGCAGCCTCGGGGTTCAACTGAGCTATTGAGAGGTTCGCGTCGGAATGGGGAGGCAATGCACATGACAATTCGCCAGCCCTGCCCACCCGGCGCCTGCGTGTGTGACCGCGAACAGTTGCTGGATGCCCCGGGCGCCGACCTGCGTATCCTGCAACTGACACGCCAGCAGGAAAAAATCCTGCTCGACCGCCTCGAAGATCTCAAGAGCCTGCAAGACCTGGAGCGCATGCAACAGCTGATGTACCAGCAACTGGGCATCCGCGTGCATGTCGCGCCGGGGCATACCGAGGTCAAGAGCATGCGCGGCATTCAGATCGAGATCGACGAACTCCCGGGGCTGTGCCGCAAAACCCGGCAATCGATTCCCGCCGCCATTCGCCGGGGCATGGAAAAACGCCCGGAAATCGCCTACCGCCTGCTCGACGCCAACGACCTGTTTCGCGACCTGTGAGTCAGCCGGCGACGGCCTCGGTTTCGAACAGCGCTTGACCCAGCGCCCGGGCTTTCTTCAGATGCAGCTGCGCCCCGCCACTTTCCGAATCCAGCAACAGCGCGGACGTCACCACCCTCGCCCCGCAGTAATCGAAAATCCCGTAGTCGATCTGGGTGCGCATCGCCTTGGCATAGCCGTGTCGATCGAACGCGTCGTCATCCGCCGCGCCCAACGCCAACAGATGCACCTGCAGATGCCGCAGTTTTTTCACCACCGGGGTATCCGGCCCGTAGTCGATAGCCCAACCGTTGACGAATACCCGGTCGATCCAGCCCTTGAGCAAGCCGGGCATGGACCACCAGTAGATGGGGAATGCCAGCACCAACGCGTCGGCGCGGTCGATGCGCGCCTGCTCGGCCAGCACATCGGCGGGTGGCGTGGCGCGGGTGCGGTGTACGCGGTGGTCGGCGGCGCTGTAGCGCGGGTTGAAGCCTTCGGCGGCAAGGTCGGCGACTTCGCTGCTGTGCCCGCAGGCGGCCAGGCCGGCGGCGACCTCGGCCGCCAGGCTGTGGGTGAGGGATTGCGGGTCGTGATGGGCCACAACGATCAGTGCGTGCATGACATTGACTCCCTTTCGGTTTAGGCTGGGAACAAGCTACTTTTGGTAAGTTAACGCGATCAAGTTACTTTTGGTATATAAGCATGTCAAGTGTTGAATCCCCTGCGCCACGTCGTCGCCTGCCCCGCGAAGAGCGCCTGCGCCAATTACTGGAAGTGGCCTGGCAACTGGTGCGCGATGAAGGCACCGAGGCCCTGACGCTGGGCCGTCTAGCGGAACTGGCGGGCGTCACCAAACCGGTGGTCTATGACCATTTCGTCACCCGGGCCGGGTTGCTGGCGGCGCTGTATGAAGACTTCGACGGGCGCCAGGACCAAGTGTTCAGCCAGGCCATCGAGGCCAGCAACGCGACCCTGGAGGACCGGGCCTGGGTGATCGCCTCGTCCTATGTCGACTGTGTGTTGTTGCAGGGCCGGGAAATTCCGGGGGTGATCGCCGCGCTGAGCAGCTCGCCGCAACTGGAAACCCTCAAGCGCCAGTACGAGGCGGTCTTCCTCGACAAGTGCCGCGCGGCCCTGGCGCCCTTCGCCCCGGACGGCACGCTGGCCCAGGCAGGCTTACGCGCCATGCTGGGAGCGGCGGAAGCCTTGTCCCACGCCGCCGCCAGCGGTGAAATCAGCCGTGAAGACGCGCAGCAGGAGTTGCTGGCAACCATCCTGGCGATGGTCCGGCGCAGTCGCGGTTAAATAATTATTCAGCAGGGAGGAATAAAGCGGCGTGACGGGTGTTTACCTGAGTACGGCTTGTGAATACAGCACAAGGCCAGTACCCCAACTAGAAAAGACCCAGGAGTTTGTCATGCTGAAAAAATTCTCCCTCGCTGCTGCTGTGATGCTCGCGTGTGCTTCCTCCATGGCCTTCGCCGCCCCCGCCAAAGTCGCGGACAGCGCCAAAGGCAAAGTGCTGGTGGACAGCAAAGGCATGACCCTCTACACCTTCGCCAAGGACACCGCCGGCAAATCGGTGTGCAGCGGCCAGTGCCTGGCGAACTGGCCAGCCTTCACCGCGTCGGCCACCGCGAAAGACGCCGACGGCTACACCGTGATCACCCGTGACGACGGCAGCAAGCAATGGGCCTACAAGGGCCAGGCGCTGTACACCTGGGTCAAGGACAGCAAGCCGGGCGACATCACCGGTGACGGCGTTGGCGGCAACTGGAACCTGGCCAAGCCATAAGACACGCGCTGGCAGCGGTCGTGGGGGGGGGGGGGGGGGGGGGTGGGTGGGGACGGCCACCCCCCCCCCCCCCTCGCCACGCCAAGCCTGCTTCAGCGCTGCTCATTCACAAAGCGTTGCACCTTGCGCGTCAGCTGATCCAGATGCCGATCACGCTGTTTCTCCGCGTCCACCATCGCGCGCTTGCCGTACTTTTGCAGCAGGTAGGTATGGATCTGGCGCACCTCCAGCGAGCGGTAGATCGCGTCCACCTCCAGTACGCCCATCAAGCCTTCCGTGCCGTAATCACGTGTGTTCATCAGCACCTGGGTTGCGCGCGCACCGCGCACTTGAAAGCCCAAGGCCTCGAATGCCGGTACTTTTTCCACCGCACACGCCAGTTCGGCGTGGGGATAGCGCCCGAGCACTTCGCCCATCATGGCGCGCGCCACGCCCTGGCGACGAAAGCCAGCCTGCACGGCCATGAAGGGGATGCCGCAAGCGTCGGAGTCGTCCTTCACCGGCAGGCACAATAGAAAGCCGATGACCTTGTCCGGGTCTTGCGCCTCTGTTGCCACGATCAGTTCGACCGCAATCCCCTTCGCCCCATTCAGCGCCTCCAGGTACAGGTGCACCTCGAAGCCAATCGCATATTGATAGATGTTGTACAGCAGGTTGCTCGGCGGCAGCGCCACGCTGCTGATGTCGGTGAGGTTGTCCACCACCAGTTGCAGGATCTGGCCATTGATAGGCTCGGGGCACGGCGTGGTGTAACGGGTAAGGCTGAACATGCAGATTCCTGGGGTTTCACGTCAAGGCAGCGGCGATTGTACCTGTTGCGGCCCCGTCAGTGCCCGCACACCTCGCGCAGGCAGCTGCGCAACCAGCGATGGGCCAGGTCAGCATCCAATCGGGGGTGCCAGAGCATGGCCACGGTGAACGTCGGCAGCGTGACGGGCAGCGCAAAGCAATGCAGCCCATGGCGTTGGTGCGCGGTGTAGCGCTCGGGCACGCTGGCGATCAGGTCGGTATCGCGGGCCAGGGCGATGGCCGTGGCAAAGCCGGCAACGATGGTTGTGATGTGACGGCTGAGGCCCTGGGCCTCGAGGGCGTCATCGATCTGGCCACGATCCTGCCCTCGCCGCGACACATACACATGCTGCCCCTCGGCAAAACGCCGCACACTCACCTCACCCCGGCTCAAAGGGTGGCCGCTGCGCACCACGCCGATCAAGCGGTCGCGAAACAGCGCCTGGGTCAGCACTTCCGGGCTGGCGGTGGGGTCGACCACGCCGGTTTCCAGGTCGACACTGCCTTCACGCAGCAACGCACTGTCCTTGTCGGTCTTGTGCACGAAGCGCAGGCGCACGCCAGGGGCTTCCCGGGCGATGCGTGCCAGCAGCGCCGGGCCGAAATTCTCGACGAACTCTTCGCTGGCACGCAGGGTGAAGGTGCGCTTGACCTCGACCATGTCCAACGCTTGCGCCGGACGCAGCACCGCTTGGGCATCCTGTACCAGGCGGCTGACCTGTTCGCGTAACTCGACCGCACGGGGGGTCGGCACAAGGCCACGCCCTGCACGCACCAGTAACGGGTCGCCTGTGGTTTCACGCAGGCGCGCCAGGGCACGGCTCATGGCGGACGGGCTCAGGCGCAGGCGCTGGGCGGCACGGGCGACACTGCCTTCGGCGAGCAATACGTCCAGGGTGATCAATAAATTCAGGTCAGGCATCGGCACTCCTCACATGGCGTCATATGCAGCTATTGATTGCAAACCATGCGTCTTCCGCCATGTTAGGCCAGGCCGTAGATTTGTGACAGTTGCGTTCACTCAAGGAGTCGTCCCATGCGCCCGTCCCCTCGCGGCAGTCTCGTCAGTCTGTCCCTGTCCATCTTGCTGGCCTCCCTGGGTACCAGCATCGCCAATGTCGGCCTGCCCAGCCTGGCGCAGGCGTTCGACGCGTCCTTTGCTGCGGTGCAATGGGTGGTCCTGGCGTATCTGCTGGCCATCACCGCCGTGATCGTCACCGCCGGTCGTCTCGGTGATCGACTGGGACGCCGCCGTTTGCTGCTCGCCGGTTTGCTGCTGTTCGCGTTTGCCTGTGCCCTGTGTGGCGCGGCCTCATCCCTGGCATGGCTGGTGGGCGCGCGCGCCCTTCAGGGCCTAGGCGCGGCGAGCATGATGGCCATGGCCCTCGGCATGGTCGGCGACACCGTCACCAAAGAGCGCACCGGTCGCGCAATGGGCCTGCTCGCGACCATGTCGGCCATGGGCACCGCCATGGGTCCCAGCATCGGGGGATTGTTGCTGGGGCTGTGGGGTTGGCGGGCGCTGTTTCTGGTCGGTGCGCCCCTGGGCGTGCTCACCGCCCTCTTCGCCTGGCGTTGCTTGCCGGTGGATCGTCGCCCTGCAGCGCCCACGGCGGCTACGACCTTTGCCACAGCCTTGCAGGACGGATCACTGCGCGCCGGGCTGGCGATGAGCGCGCTGGTATCGGCGGTGATCACGGCTACCTTCGTGGTGGGTCCCTTCTATCTGTCCCGTGGCTTGGGCCTGAGCCCCGAGTGGATGGGCCTGACTATGGCCGTCGGGCCTTGTGTCGCGGCCCTTGCCGGCGTGCCCGCTGGCCGGCTCACCGAGCGTTTGAGCAGCCGGCGCACCACGCAGGCAGGGCTCGGCGTTTTGCTGTGCGGCGCGCTGCTGTTGTCGCAAGCCTCGGGACTGATCGCCTATCTCGGCGCGCTGGTCATACTCACCCTTGGCTACAGCCTGTTCCAGGCCGCCAACAACACCGCCGTGATGAGGGATGTCGAGCCCGCGCGCCGTGGCACGATCTCGGGCCTGCTCAACCTGTCGCGCAACCTGGGCCTGCTGTTCGGTGCCTCGGCCCTCGGCGCGGTATTTGCCTGGGCCGCACCCAATGTGACCCGGGCAGCGCCGCAGACCGTAGCAAATGGCCTGCACGCCACCTTCACAGTGGCACTTGGCCTCATCCTTCTGGCCGGGTTGTTTGCCTGGGGCCGTCATGGCGCCGTGAATGCGTTGCGAAACGCCCGTTAAGGCAAAAAAACAAAAAAGGCGTTGCGCCAGACCGGGTTACATCGCGCATCATGGGCACTTTCAAGCTCAAGGGTAACGTCCATGCGCGTTCTGTCATTGATGATGGGTCTTACGACGCTGGCCGCCAACATGGCGTTCTGCGCCAGCGCGTTGGCGAATGAAGAAAGTCAGTTGGTGCAACAGATCAACCAGTATCGCAGCCAGGTGCAACGCTGCGGCGACCAGGGTTCCCAGGAGCTGCCGCCATTGGCCAGTGACACGCGCCTGGTGCTGCCGGCCACCAATGTCGGCGACTTGCAACAGGCCCTGGCCCGCGCCGCCTACCCCATGGTGAATGTGCAAGCCATCAGTCTGTCCGGTCCCCGGGATGCCCAGGCCGCGATGAAGGCGGTGCGCGAGAGTTTCTGTCGTGTGGTGCTGGACCCGCAATTCGTCGACATCGGTGTGAGCAACAGTGGCCAGGACTGGCGCATCGTGCTTGCGCGCCCGTTGCTGTCCAGTGGCCTGGGCGACTGGCAGACCGAAGGCAAGCAACTGCTGGGCCTGATCAACACCGCCCGTCAACAGCCACGCCAGTGCGGCACCCAGGCGTTTGCCGCGACCACGCCCCTGTCGTGGAACGATGACCTGGCGGGCGCCGCCAACAGCCACACCCGCAACATGGCCAACGGCAACTTCTTCGACCATCTGGACCACGACGGCCGCACCCCGGGCGACCGTGCCGAACTGGCCGGGTACATCGCGAAGAACATCGGCGAAAACATCGCCGCCGGCCTGGACACTCCACGCAAAGTGGTGGACGGCTGGCTCGCCAGCCCAGGGCATTGCGCCAACCTGATGAACCCGCAATTTCGCGACCTGGGTGCAGCCTATGCCATGGACCCGAAGAGCGATGCGGGCATTTACTGGACCGGGGTTTTCGGTTCCCAGTAGTCGACAGGCTGGCCGGGTTCAATGACGAGAGCATCAAATTGCCACCTGTTGCGAACTGGCGCCGGCTCTGCCGGTCTAGTAGCGTGATAGCCTGATCTTCCAGGTGACTGAGACGAGCGTGGCCAACAAGGTGTTCTCCCAATGATGAATTGGCTGCAAAGCAGCAGCGACATGGCCGAACGGGTTCGTCAGCATGATTGGTCCAACACGCCCCTCGGGCCGCTGGAACAATGGCCCGATGTACTCAAGACCACCGTGGCCCTGTGCTTTGCCTCGAGCTTCCCCCAATCCATCGTCTGGGGGCCGCAACTGACCATGCTGTACAACGACGCGTTCATTCCGATCCTGGGCGATAAACCTTATGCCCTGGGCCGCCCCTTCAGCGAAGTGTGGCGTGAGGTCTGGGCCGACGTCAGCCCCATTGCCCAGGCCGCGTTCGAAGGGCATGCCACCTATATCGAGAACTTTCCGCTGCTGATCGAGCGCGGTGCCGGTCCCGAGCAGGCGTACTTCACCTTCTGCTACAGCCCGATCCGCGACCCCCAGGGCAAGGTCGTGGGCATGCTGGACACCGTCACCGAAACCACCGCCACCGTGTTCCTCGCGCGCCGCCTGGCGGTGCTCGACGCCGTCGGCAGCGCGGTGGCCAACGCCACCGACGCCGAAGCCATCATGACCACCACCACCCGGTTGCTGGCCGAGCACCTGCAGGTGTCCAACTGTGCCTATGCCGATATGGATGCCGATGAAGATGGCTTCACCATTCGCGGCAATTGGGCCGCGCCAGGTTCGCCGAGCATCGTGGGACGCTACAGCCTGGCCTCGTTCGGCGCGCGGGCGGTGCAGCGCCTGAACGCCGGCGAGCCGCTGGTGGTGCAGGACAACCGGATCGAGTTTGCGCCGGAAGAAGCCGCCAGCTATCAAGCCCTCGGCGCCCTTGCCACGGTCTGTTTCCCGCTGATCAAGGATGGCCGCCTGACGGCGCTGATGGCGGTGCATCACAAGGCGGCGCGGGTCTGGTCGCCCTACGACCTGGCGCTGGTGGGGGAAGTCACCGAGCGCTCCTGGGCGCATATCGAGCGGGTTCGCGCCGATGCCGCCGTGCGCGAGGGCCTGGCGGCCTTTACCGAATTGAACGCGACGCTGGAACAACGGGTGGAAGAACGCACCACCGCACTGACCCAGGCCGAAGCCGCGCTGCACCAGTCGCAGAAGCTGGAGGCCATCGGCCAATTGACCGGCGGTGTGGCCCATGACTTCAACAACCTGCTGACCATCATTCGTTCCTCCGTGGACTTCCTGCGCCAACCGGGCCTGTCCGAAGAGCGGCGTCAGCGCTATATGGGCGCGGTTTCCGACACGGTGGAGCGCGCCAGCAAACTCACCAGCCAATTGCTCGCGTTCGCGCGGCGCCAGCCGCTGAACCCGGAAGTCTTCGATGTGGGGCAGCGGGTACGCAACATCGGCGAAATGCTCGAAAGCCTGACCGGCACACACATTCGCGTACAACTGGAGTTACCCGAAGATCCCTGCCATGTGCATGCCGACTCCAGCCAGTTCGAAACCGCACTGATCAACATGGCGCTCAACGCCCGGGATGCCATGGACGGCCAGGGTACCTTGACCCTGCGTGTGGCCAAGGTGCCGGTGCTGCCACGCATCCGGGGCGATGCCGACACGCCCCGGCCCTTTGTCAGCGTGGCCCTGACCGACACCGGCAGCGGCATTCCCGATGGCACCTTCGAGCGCATTTTCGAGCCCTTCTTCACCACCAAGGCCGTCGGCAAGGGCACCGGGCTGGGGCTGTCTCAGGTGTTCGGCTTTGCCAAGCAGTCCGGCGGCAATGTCGATGTGGTCAGCACCCTGGGCCAAGGCAGCGTGTTTACCCTGTATTTGCCCGAAGTGGCCCCGGCAAACACCCCGAGCGTCGCCGTTCAGCCCCCCCAGACGGCCATACCCGACCCCGCCCTGCGCCACATTCTGATCGTTGAGGACAACCTGGAGGTCGGCCGCTTCGCCAATCAGATCCTCCAGGACCTGGGCTACCAGACCACCTGGGCCACCGATGCCGAACAGGCGCTGGCGCTGGCCGGACCGGAGGCCATGGCCTTCGACGGGATCTTCTCGGATGTGGTGATGCCGGGCATCACCGGCGTGGCCATGGCCAAAGTACTGCGACAACGCCGACCGGACCTGCCGGTGGTGCTCACCTCGGGCTACAGCGAAGAACTGGCCGACAGTGGTTACGAGGGCTTCGAATTCCTGGCCAAGCCCTACTCCGCCGACCAGGTCGCGCGGGCGCTGGCCAGGGCCATGCACAAGGACTGAGCCGCGCCCTACTCGGCTACCGCCACCTGATTACGCCCCATGGCCTTGGCCCGGTACAACGCCTTGTCGGCGGTGTTCATCAGGCTGTGCAGGTCCTGGTCATGGGCGTGGGTTGAAGCAACGCCCAGGCTGGCGGTCAGCCCGTGCACCGGTTCGGAGGACAGGCCCGAGATCGCCTTGATCAATTGCTCGGCGATGTCCCGCGCGGTTTCCAGCGACGTATTGGGCAGCAGCACCGCGAACTCTTCACCGCCCAGCCGGCCATACACATCGGCTTGACGGAACGAGGCACTGATCACCCCGCCAATCTGGCGCAGCACCTGATCGCCGGCCTGGTGGCCGTAGGTGTCATTGATGTCCTTGAAGTGGTCCATGTCCATCATCAGCGCGCACAACGGCTGATGGTTGTGGCGGCACTGGGCGTACAACACCTGGGCATGTTCGAAAAAGGCCCGGCGGTTCATCAGGCCGGTGAGTTCATCGGTCTGGGCAGCGCGGGTGGAGATATTGTGCGCGCGCTCCATCTGCCGGGTCAGGCGGAAGGCTTTTTCCAGGGCATCGGAGAGCTTGCGCGTGGCGCTGACCACGAAGGAGGAGAACACCAGCACCGCAATCGCCACCCCCACTTGCATCGGCGACGGCTGGAACAGCAGCCACAGGGTGCACGGCAGCAGCACCAGCCCCATGGACACCAGCGTCATATAGCGATATGCCGAGTAACAGGAGACCGCACTGACCGACATGCCCACGGTAAACAGCATGACCAGCACCTGGGACAGCCGGTCGTCGGTCGGCATCACCGCCAGTGCCCCCAGGCCCCAGACCCCGGCCGAGAGCATCAGCGTGATCCAGTAACGACGCTCCCAGCGCTCGGGTGTGCGCTCGGCGTTGGGGCAGCGGAACCACTCCATGAACATCTTGATGCGCAACAGCGACGTCGCCGCCAGCACCACCAGCCAGACCAGAATCACCTCATGGTCAAAACGGTCCCAACACAGCCAGCACAGCATGACAGCGCCCAGATAGCTACCGAAAATCGCAGCAAATGACTGGCGAAACAGTTGGTGCAAACGGTCTGTCCGCACCTGCTCTTCGATAAAGCCATCCTGGTCTTGCCCACGCCCAAGGCCCTTCATGAAATCCGCCCGATCCGACTGCCATGACAAAGGCGCCATTGTGGCACCCTGCCAGCAACGTGGACAACTGAATCACGCCAGATAGAGGCATTGTCGGGCCCTGCCCGACTGAAATACCCGGCTACAGGTCGATCTCCCGCTCTTAAAACACTTGGGCCTCCCCATTGACCGTTGCATCGATCCAGCTGGGCGTCATAGGATCACTCCAGACCGACTGCGCGGGTGTTTTCCCGTCACTGACCAGAATCCGCCGGCCCGATTGACTCCATTCCTGCATTCGTTGCTTGAACCGGGCCGGGTAGTCCCTGGCCGGGCAGGTGATGCCCGCCCAGGGATCCACCACCCAGGCGTCTGCCCATTCCGGTCCGGCAAACCCCCGGCTGCGCGGGTGTCCGGGTGGGCCGCCCACGACAGCGAATGTATGCCCCGGCACCTGCGCGATACGGGCATGACCGCCACTGACGTTGATGGTATCGACGGCCACCTTGGCCATTTGATCGCAGTTACCAGCCCCCGTCTTGAGGACAATTTCGGAGTAATTGGGCGCGTTCGTTCGCGTATACAGCCACCCTACCGTCTCAGAAGCGCTCTGATTACGCAGATGCTCACCCGGTAGCCCTGGCACCTGCTGATTAGCGGAGCGGATGCCCGTGGCGTCGAATTGATCATCTACCGTCTTCTTGCCGCCTTGCGCATACACGCCATTCTGCTGTTCAGGCGTCAGTTGAGCGAAGTCCGCAGGCTTCTTGATGGGCTCGAGCCGAATCGGCTTTGCCGCGACCACCACTTTCCCCGGGTTGCTGCCGCTCGCGTAGACACTCATCAAAACCTCACGGCGTTTTTCGACAGGAAGCCCGCTCAACACCTTGATCAAATGGTCGATTTCCGCGGGTGACATGGGGTTCTCCGCCAGGATTTTGTTGATCAGCGTTTCGATGCTCGGCAGGACCACCAACTGATTATTGGGTGTACCTTGCGCCACATGGCCGTGGAGGTCCTTGTATTGATCGTGCTGGCGGATGAAATCCAGGTCGACCGGGTCGTTACGGGTCAGCCGATGGAAATCGAGAGGGCCGGAGCCCGTGAGTTCGGCGTAATAGTGAACGCCCGTGTCGCCCTCCACTACCACGTACTGCCTGCCGCCGTGGTCGACCTTGAAGCCCCTCACAACGCGCTGGTCATGGCTCAAGTCGCTGATCGCATCCAGTTTCACCACCACCGTGTCCCGGTTGAGTGCCCGGGGCTGCCCAAAGTCGTCAAAGCCAAAATCCGGCTCGTTCACCAGCTCGCCGCTCGTTTGGCGCTTGTAGGTGATGGGCTGGCGCGTCGCAATCGGCAAGAGTTCCTGGCTGCCGGCTTCGTTGACTCGGTACAAGCGGTGTTCATGCACCACGGTACGCGGCCCGCTGGATTGCCCGGCCAGGGGAATCAATCGGCGATGCTCGAGGGCCTGGGCATCCTGGAAGACCGGCGTACCACCAGGCTCAATGTGTTTGGTGTAGCACAGGTCGGTGAGGTCACGCTTCGAGCGCTTGCCCGGCGCTCCACACGTCAGCGCGAAGCCATCGAGCGGACCGGTATGCTCCGCGCCACCCAGTTTGATCATTTTGTCGGGGTTACGCGGGTCAAACCGAAAAACGTCGTCACCGACCACCACGTCAGTGTGCGTTTGCCTTTTCAGCACGCGCACTTGATCGCTGGAGATGCCTTCGGGAACTCTTACGACACCGCCTTCGGGCAGTGTCCTGGCGGTGAGCGGCAGGCCCGAGGTGATCTCATAACGCCCTTTGCCAGGCAGTTTGAACGGTAAAGACTGCTTGAACTGGGCAGCACCTGCCTTGATTCTGGCGATGCTCGCGGCGTTGAATTTGAGCGATTTTGTACCTTTGAAGCCAATGCCTGGCAATACAGGGTCCAGTGGGTTCAGGTTGCGGCCCACGGACACACCGAACTCCTTCACCAAAGGTGCGAACTTGGGCAGAAGCCCTCGCAGGGAGATCCGCCCTGCGCCGGACAACAGGCGTACAGAACCCGACGCCAACCGGCCGGCCGGACCGGCGAAGGTCAATAACCCATCTACCATCAGGCTCAGAATGCCCTCTTTGGTGCGACCGTTGACCAAGTCCTCGATCCCGCCCCAGAACGGAATGAAGAACTGCCCCACGCCTTTGATTCGCTCCCAGAACGCTTCGTCATTTTTCTGCGCCGCACTTTCCCGCGCGGGATCCGACGCCGCCCATTCCTGCAAATGGTCTTCATCGACGTAGAACAGGCCACGGCTGATAGCCACGGCGATTTCTTCAGACCGGTTGGACGTCAAAGTCTTGGGGACCGGCGTCTTGGACGGATTGGCCGGGGCAGGAAAGTGCGCCAGTTGCTGCGGCACCACGACGCTGAAGCTTTTCGGTCGCGGCCCCTTCCCGGCCTTGAAGTCATTCCACTCCTGCTTGAATGCCGCCCTGCCCGCGCGACTGTTGCGTACGACGATCGACTCGGACGGAACGCCATCGGTCGAGTGGTCAATGGAAATAAAGTCTTTTGTGTAGCTTTTTTCGGCCGGGTCGTACGACTCCAGGACCGGCTTCAGGTCATCTCGGCGCCGGGCGATACCTTTCACCGGGTTCATTTCGTAGTAGTGGGTCTGCCCTTCATGCTCCGCCTTGATGATGAACCCCGGCCGAGTCACAGCGGCCTTCTTGTCATCTTCGGTCTCCTTGTCAGAGTCAGGTTTGACCCTCAGGGCATACAGCGTGACCTCACCTTGTTCGATCGCCACCCGGTCCTTGAGCGGAAGCTGGGACAAATGACTGGACACCACTCTGGCATAGCCTGCCTTGGCCTGGGTCAGGTAGCGCTCGAACTCGGTCTTGAAGCGGTCCTCATCGTAAACCGGGTATTCGTAGCTCACATCCGAAGGCGCAAGCTTCTCGCCATTAAGGTGTCGATACAGCGCAAAGAACGGGTTGATCAGCGACAGCACTTCAGTGCGGGAAGTACCCTTCTCCATCCGCTCGAAATAATGCTTGCGCAGGGGCACATCCACAGCCAGTTGGGTGGTGGCCTCTACGATGTCACTCACATGCTCGTCAAATACCGAGACAGCCTTGTGGATTTCATCCTGGGAATACGCGTCTTTTTGCGGGATGACGCCCTGCACCGTTGCCCATTCCAGAACGGCTGGAATGCGCGTCGCGGCGATAACCGAGCGCTGTTCGTCCGTGGTCGCCTGCTCGCTCAGCCTGCCAGGCAAGTCGACCAGCTCCTGAAAGCTCATGCGGCGTGCGGAGCCTGGCTCGATCATTTCGGCCAGCGCAACACCGTGCTTGAAGTTCACCCAGACAGCGCTTCCCTGATACGGCAGGGCCTCGGGGATATCCGCGACAGCGAATTCTGCCGGAAAATCGGGTTTCAGAATGTAAGAAGCCAGCTGCGCTTCGAGAGGAGACAGCTTCTTCGCACCCACCAGATGCTGCTGAAAGCTCGCGGTAATCGACGCATAACTTTGCCCCCAATGCTCACGCGAGGTCAGGTCGAACCCTGCCACGTGCCCGTCATGACGTGCTGGCAATGGGTCCAGGCTCAGGGCGATGGCTTTCATCACCAGCCGGACCTTGACGGCTGGGGAAATCACTTGATTCAACGGGTACTCGGCACCGCCCAGCTTTTTCAGCAACGTCTGAAGCAATTGCTCGGCGTTGGGTGACTTGAGTATCAAGGCCAACAGTGCGGCGGGTGTGGCTTTGGCCTTTTCCAGTGCATGCGCGGGAATGCCTTCGGTCAGATAACTGAGCAAGGGTTTCTTGCGCGTGGTTTCTTGCGCGCTGACCACTTCGGCAATAGCGCCCTCGTTGCGCTCATGCAACAGCGCATCGACTTGCGCTGTGTTGTCATCCAGCCCCAGGGATATTTCACTGCGGGTATTTTCCACCGCATCAATCGCCGCTTGCACCTCGGCGGGTGTGCGTGGGTTCGATGGAACGATGCCGTAGAACCTGAGCAGGTTGTCCAACTGGTGGGTGCCCGACGCGGTTTCACCGCTGGACGGTATGAGTGGGGATTGCTTGCCAAGCACCACATGGACTTTTTGGGCATTCGGGTCGCCCTTGCGCGTCTTCAGCTCGCGCAACCCCTTCAACACCTGGTCAAGATCAGCGAGCTTGGCACTCACGGCGTCGGGTTGGGGCGGGTAATCCATGGCCGCCGAAGGCTGGTCTTTTGCGGGGCGTGCCGCAGTTTTTTCAGAAAGCAGGGGGCCGGGAACGGCCAAGGGCTTGCCGGTGGGTTTTAACTGGACTGGCGTCATGGTGTCTCGTCTTCTCTGGGTTGGCGTTCTTAAACCCAACGGAAAGGCGAGTTGAACTGAAAGAACCGCGCCTCATCGCTGAAGTCCCTGTGTGGAAGCCACGTAGGAAAATGTTCCAGAGATATTTGTGACAAGCCGCGTCAACATTCGGTGACGCCAAACGACAACGGGCCGTGCAGCGCGATATAACCGCTGCACGGCCCGTTGAGTGCCTGTTGATTGCTCCTATTCGGGCCGCAGAATCAACACCCCCAGCGGCGGCAAATTCAACGACAACGATACTGGCTGCCCGTGCTGCGGTTCGTCCTGGGTGAAGACATCCCCGCCATTGCCGAAATTCGATCCGGCGTAGGTATCCGCGTCGCTGTTGATCACCTCGCTCCAACGCCCGGCGAACGGCACGCCGACCTTATAGGCTTCACGGGGCACCGGGGTGAAGTTGGCCACCACCAGCACCGGCCTGCCCTCCTGGCTCCAGCGCAGCCAGGCGTAGACGCTGTTGATCGCATCGTCGCCGATCAACCACTGGAAGCCCTGGGGCGCGTGGTCTTGGTCATGCAGGGCAGGCTCTTCGCGGTACAGGCGGTTCAAGTCGCCGACCAGTTTCTGCACACCTTTGTGCTCGGCGTATTGCAGCAGGTACCAGTCCAGTTGCTGGTCGTGGTTCCACTCGCGCCACTGGCCGAACTCGCAGCCCATGAACAGCAGTTTCTTGCCCGGATGCGTCCACATGAATGTCAGATAGGCACGCAGGTTGGCGAACTTCTGCCAGCGGTCGCCGGGCATCTTGTCGATCAGCGAATGTTTGCCGTGCACCACTTCGTCGTGGGAGATCGGCAGGATGAACCGCTCGGACCACGCATACACCAGGCCGAAGCTCAGCTCATTGTGATGATGGGCGCGGTACACCGGGTCCTGCTGGATGTAATGCAGCGAATCGTGCATCCAGCCCATGTTCCACTTGTAGTTGAAACCCAGACCGCCCTGCTGGGTCGGTTGGCTGACCCCCGGCCAGGCAGTGGATTCCTCGGCGATCACCAATGCGCCCGGCGCCTCCAGCGCAACCACATCGTTGAGATGGCGCAGGAAATCGATGGCTTCCAGGTTCTCGCGACCTCCGTGGCGGTTGGGCACCCACTCGCCGGCCTTGCGCGAATAGTCGCGATAGAGCATCGAGGCCACGGCATCCACACGCAGGCCGTCGACGTGAAAGTGTTTGAGCCAGTGCAGCGCCGAAGCCAGCATGAAACCGTGCACTTCGGTGCGACCCAGGTTGTAGATCAGGGTGTCCCAATCCTGGTGAAAGCCTTCCAGCGGGTTGGCGTATTCGTACAGCGCCGTGCCATCGAAATTCGCCAGACCGTGGGTATCGGTGGGGAAATGCGCCGGTACCCAATCGAGAATCACGCCGATATCAGCCTGATGCAGGGCATTGACGAAGTAAGCGAAATCCTCGGGCGAGCCGAAGCGCGCCGTGGGCGCAAATTGTGACAGCGCCTGGTAACCCCAGGAGCCGCCAAAGGGGTGTTCCATGATGGGCATCAGCTCGACATGGGTGAAGCCCAACTGCTGCACATAGGGGATCAGGCGTTCGGCCAGCTCGCGCCAGTGGTACTGGCGGGACACTTCACCGGCCTCGTCCAGCTCGCATTGCCAGGAGCCCACATGCAGTTCGTAGATCGACAGCGGCGCAGTACTCTTCTGTTTTTCGACCCGCGCCTGCATCCACGCATGGTCCTGCCAGTCCACCTGTAACGGCGCCGCGACCTTCGACGCGGTGTCGGGCGGCAACTGGGTAGCCAGCGCCACCGGGTCGGCTTTGAGCGGCAAAATCCCATGGGCGCCCAGAATCTCGTACTTGTAGGCCGCACCCGGTTGCAAGCGTGGGATAAATATCTCCCATACGCCGGAAGGATGGCGCAGACGCATGGGATGCCGGCGGCCGTCCCAGACGTTGAAGTCACCCACCACCGACACCCGCCGTGCATTCGGTGCCCACACGGCAAAGCGCACACCCTGCACGCCGTCGATGTTCACCACCTGGGCGCCCAGGCAACTGCTGAGGTCACGGTGGTTGCCTTCGGCAAACAGGTACAAGTCCATTTCACCCAGCAACAACTGGCTGAAACTGTAGGGATCTTCGGTGATCTGCTCGCCGCCGGCCCACTGGATCTTGAGCAGGTAGGGCTGGCGATGGTCGAGGTGCCCGACGAACAATCCCGGCACCTGGCTTGCGTCCAGATTGCCCAGCGATTCGCCGCCCTCCCGCGCCAGCACCTGCACGCTCAGCGCTTCCGGCAAATACGCGCGGATAAACTGGCCGCCCTGCTCATCATCATGGGGCCCGAGAATCGAAAACGGGTCCTGGTGTTCGGCGCGTACCAGCGCCTCGACGTCCCGGGACGCCGGCAATGCAGTCAACTTCGGCTGCAGCGGTTCTTTGTGCGTAAAGCTCATGACGTCTCCCCACCGCGTGCAGTTTTCAATATAGGTGCCAACCCGCTCAGCAACCCGTGCAACCCCTGGAGGGGCACCGGCAGCCAGCCCGGGCGGTTTTCCGCTTCATAAGCCACTTCGTACGCGGCTTTCTCCAGGCTGAACAACGTCAGCGCGGCGTCCTGGCCTTTGGCATCCTGCCAGTCATGCGCCAGTGTAGACGTAGCCGCCTGATAAGCCTGGATAAATGCCTGGCGCGCTTCCTTCAGGTAACGCTCGGTCACGCGTTTGCGCGCCTGGTCGGCTTCGGGCGACTGATCCACCCCCTGCCCGTTCAAGGCCATGGCGGCCGCGTAATCGAAGGAGCGCAACACACCGCTCACATCTTTATACGGGCTGTGCCTGCCGCGCCGTTCGTGCAGCGCACGTGCCGGCTCGCCCTCGAAGTCGATCAAATAGGCATCACCTTTCACCACCAGTACCTGGCCCAGGTGCAAATCCCCATGTACCCGAATTCGCAGTCCGCCCAGGGTAGCTTTCGCCAATGCCTGGACGTGGCCGGCGATGGCTTTTTTCTGCGCCAGCAAGTCACTGACCAACGCCTGATCAGCAGGGTTCAACTGAGTTTGATGAAGTTTGAGCAATTGCAGCGCGCGATCGATCTGCGCACCCACGTCCCTGGCCCACGCCTGGGTGTCCTTGACCGTGGTGCCTTCGGGCTTGAAATCCTTGTTGACGGTCTTGGCGCCCAGCACCTGGTGCATTTCACCGAGGCGCTGACCCAGCAACCCGGCAAAATCCTTCAGCTCGCCAAGGGCGTTGTAGTGCTGTTCCTGTTCGGAGATGGCTTCGGCCAGTTCATCGCGAATCGCTCGCTCCAGGCTGTTTTGCGTCCAGGCCCAGGCATCCCCCTGGTTGCTCAAATAGCCTTGGGCGATCATCAGCAGATTATCGTTCCCTGTTTCGTCGCGGCGGATCACCGAGCCCAGCAAGGGCGAGATGTTGGGATAGCCAGCCGCGGTCAGGTACGCGCTCATTTCCAGTTCAGGGTGCACGCCGCTTGCCACTTTGCGGATCAACTTGAGCACCAGGCTCTCGCCCACCACCACCGAGCTGTTGGACTGTTCGGCAGAGAGGTAGCGCACCGGCGACTCATCGTTGAGCTGCAATGGAACCAAGTGCGGCGTCGCTTCGAAACGCAACTCACCGTCGCTGGATGGCAAGCGAGTGCCCGCCTGCAGACCATGGATCACCGCGCGAATAAACGGCTCGAGGCTGAACGCGTCGGTCACCAGGCCCACCTGGCGGTTGCGGCGTACCCGGGCCAGGGCCAGTTGTTGTGGCAAGGCACTGGTGAACTGGTCTTCGCCCAGGAAACCGAATGGCAATTGGTAGCGGCTGACCTGCCCGGCGCTGGTCACCTCGATTTCGCTGAGCAGGACCGGGTGCTCCGAGTCACCAAACCGTACGCCGTAGACGATGTGCACCGCGTCGATGGCGCTGTCTTTGCCGGCAAACCAGCGGCGCTTGCCCAGCCAGGCCGGCAATGAGGTCTGCTCCAGGGTCGCGCGACAAGGTTCTTCCAGCAGCTCTTCCATGCGTTTTTTCAGGACCAGGGTGGTGAAGTCCGGCATGCCTTGCGCCGGTTCCACATGCCAGCTGGGCATCTGATTTTCCGCCGCCAGCACAAACCAATAGAAACCATACGGCGCCAGGGTCAGCAAAAAATTCAGCTGGCCGATGGGAGGAAAGGCATTCCCGCCGAGCATTTCCACCGGCACCATGCCGGCAAACGCCGACAGGTCCAGTTCGGCGGCCTGGGCGCTGCGCGACACGTTGGCCACGCACAAGATAATTTCCGTACGCCCGTCTTCGCCGGTGTATTCGCGGGTATAGGCCAGGATGCGGCGGTTGCTCGGCGAAAGCATCTTCAGGCTGCCACGGCCAAACGCCTTGGACTGTTTACGGATCGCCAGCATGCGCCGCGTCCAATTCAGCAGCGAGTGCGGGTCCTGGGCCTGGGTTTCGACGTTGACCGATTGGTAGCCGTAGAGCGGGTCCATGATCGGCGGCAGCACCAGGCTGGCCGGATCGGCGCGGGAGAATCCGCCATTGCGGTCGATGGACCACTGCATCGGCGTGCGCACGCCATCGCGGTCGCCGAGGTAGATATTGTCGCCCATGCCGATTTCATCGCCGTAATACAAGGTCGGCGTGCCCGGCATCGACAGCAACAGGCTGTTGAGCAGCTCGACCCGGCGCCGGTCGCGCTCCATCAACGGCGCCAGGCGTCGGCGAATGCCCAGGTTGATGCGCGCGCGACGGTCGGCAGCGTAGTAGTTCCACAGGTAGTCGCGCTCTTTGTCGGTGACCATTTCCAGGGTCAGCTCATCGTGGTTGCGCAGGAAGATCGCCCATTGGCAATGGGCGGGAATTTCCGGGGTCTGGCGCAAAATATCGGTGATCGGGAAGCGATCTTCCTGGGCCAGCGCCATGTACATGCGGGGCATCAGCGGGAAGTGAAAGGCCATGTGGCACTCGTCACCGTCGTCGCCCTTCTGCTCGCCGAAATACAGCTGGGTGTCCTCCGGCCACTGGTTGGCCTCGGCCAGCAGCATGCGGTCCGGGTAATGGGCGTCGATCTCGGCACGGATCTGCCTGAGCACCGCGTGGGTTTCCGGCAGGTTTTCGTTGTTCGTACCGTCGCGCTCGATCAGGTAGGGAATGGCGTCCAGGCGCAGGCCGTCGATGCCCATGTCCAGCCAGTAACGCATCACGCCCAGCACGGCCTTCATGACCTGCGGGTTGTCGAAATTGAGGTCCGGCTGGTGGGAATAGAAGCGGTGCCAGAAGTATTGGCCGGCCACCGGGTCCCAGGTCCAGTTGGACTTTTCGGTGTCGAGAAAGATGATGCGGGTGCCATCGTATTTCTGGTCGTCATCGGACCACACGTAGAAGTCCCGCGCCGCCGAACCGGGTTTGGCCTTGCGCGCACGCTGGAACCAGGGGTGCTGGTCGGAAGTGTGGTTGATCACCAGTTCCGTGATGACCCGCAGCCCGCGTTTGTGGGCCTCGGCGATAAAACGCTTGGCGTCGGCCAGGGTGCCGTAGTCGCTGTGCACGCCGCGGTATTCGGCGATGTCGTAGCCGTCGTCGCGGCGTGGCGAAGGATAGAACGGCAGCAGCCAGATGGTGTTCACGCCCAGGTCGGCAATGTAGTCGAGCTTGGCGATCAGCCCGGGAAAATCGCCGATGCCGTCGTTGTTGGCGTCGAAATAGGACTTGACGTGAACCTGGTAGATCACCGCGTCCTTATACCAGAGCGGGTCCTTGATGAAAGTGGCTGGCTTGGGTTTCTTCGCCATTGGAAACTCCCGAAATGCTTTGAGATCTGCCTGATGGAACGCGATCAATGTGGGAGCTGGCTTGCCTGCGATAGCGGTCTGTCAGAAGCGAGAATATTGACTGATAGATCGTTATCGCAGGCAAGCCAGCTCCCACAGGGGTAAGCCGCCCGTCTCAGAAAGTCTCAGGAATATGTAATACGCCAAATCCCGAACGGCATCTGCGGCTCCAGCCGCGTCCACTGGGTCTTGCCGTACCAAGTCCAGCGATGACCGTTCATCAGGTCTTCGCCCTGGGTCTGCGCATCGTCCGGCAGCCCCATTTCCCACAGCGGCAATTCGAAATGCGCCTCCTGGGCGTTGAAGGGATCGAGGTTGACCGCCACCAGAATGAAATTACTGCCATCCTCGCTGCGTTTGCCGAAATACAGGATGTGGTCGTTCCAGGCGTTGTAGAGCTTGAGCCCCAGGTGCGTCTGCAAGGCCGGGTTCTGCCGGCGGATACGGTTGAGCTGGGCGATCTCGGCAATGATGTTGCCGGGCGCGTTGAAATCCCGTGGACGAATCTCGTACTTCTCCGAGTCCAGGTATTCCTCCTTGCCCGGCACCGGCGCGGCTTCGCACAGCTCATAACCCGAGTACATGCCCCACAGGCCGGAGCCCATGGTGGCCAGCGCGGCGCGGATCAGAAAACCCGGGCGTCCCGATTCATGCAGGAAGCCGGGGTTGATATCCGGCGTATTGACGAAGAAGTTCGGGCGATAGCACTCACGCCACGGCGACGCGTTCAACTGCGTCAGGTACTCACTCAGCTCGGCCTTGGTGTTGCGCCAGGTGAAATAGGTGTAGCTCTGGGAATAACCGACCTTGCCCAGGCGCGCCATCATCGCGGGCGTGGTGAAGGCTTCGGCGAGGAAGATCACGTCGGGGTACTTGGCGCGCACATCGCTGATCAACCATTGCCAGAAGGGCAAGGGTTTGGTGTGGGGATTGTCGACGCGAAAGGTCTTCACGCCCTCTTCCACCCAGCCCACCACGATATCGCGCAGCTCGGTCCATAGACTGGGGATCGCATCGGCCGCATAAAAATCGACGTTGACGATGTCCTGGTATTTTTTCGGCGGGTTTTCCGCGTATTTGATCGTGCCGTCCGGGCGCCAGTTGAACCAGCCAGGGTGTTGCTTGAGCCACGGGTGATCCTGGGAACACTGGATCGCGAAGTCCAGCGCGATTTCCAGGCCATGCTCGGCGGCGGCCTTGACCAGGCGCCGGAAGTCATCGCGACTGCCCAACTGCGGGTGAATCGCCTCGTGGCCACCGTCGGCACTGCCGATGGCGTACGGGCTGCCCGGGTCATCAGGGCCGGCGGTCAGGGAATTGTTGCGGCCTTTGCGGTGGCTGCGACCGATGGGGTGGATCGGCGGGAAATACAGCACGTCGAAGCCCATGTCATGGATCGTCGACAGCCGCGAATGCACATCGTTGAAGGTGCCGTGGCGTGCAGGATCGTCGGTGATCGAACGCGGAAACAGTTCGTACCAGCTGGCAAATTGTGCGGCCTGGCGCTCGACATCGATTGGATAGACCGTGCCGATGCTCAGATAGGCACGATGATCGGCCTGGGTCATCAGGTGTGCACTGTCTTCGTGCAGAAACTGCGCGACCTGCTCGGTTTCCAGCAGACCGGAGAGTTCGTGGTGCAGCAGCATCAGGCGATCGCGCAGCTCGTTATCGCTGCGCTCCGCAGCCTGCAACACGAGGCTGCGGCCTTCCTGCAATTCCAGGCTGACCGGCACGCCGGCTTCGTGTTTCTTGCGCAGCTCATAGCAGAAGCTGGCGTAGGTATCGATCCAGGCTTCGATGCAGTATTCGTGCGGCCCCTGGCGCGTCACGGTGAAAGCGCCTTCCCAGCCGTTATTGCCCACATCGGTCATGACCACGCTGTGCCAGCGCTCTTCCCCCAGCGGGCGCCAGCGCACCAGCACCGCGAGTTTGTCATGACCGTCGGCAAACACCTTGCTGGTGACGTGGATCCGCTGGCCCACCACGGCCTTGACCGCAAAATCGCCGCCGTCGATAACCGGCGAAGTGCTTTCGATGGCGATCCTGGGCAACAGCAATGCCTGGGACAGCGGTAGCAAGGATTTGTCTGAAGCCAGTGTTTCAGTCGTCATCGAGCATCTTCCCCTTACGCCCCGTGGACGCTCTCCGCTTGATCCAAATTCTGAACCGGCACGCCCTCCCTGAGCCGCGCCGTCATAGGTCCGAGCCTGGGCGCCGGGCAAAAGTTCAGGTGGATGTGCGGCCATTGAGCGGGGAATCAAACCCGCGCACCGGTTGTCCACCGATACAGCAAAGCACAAAGGAGGCCATACCGATGAATATCCCGATTCCTGCCGAAACCCCGGACCCGAACATCGACAAACCCACCCTGCCGCCGACCGAGCCGGACCCGGTGCCCGAGAAGGAGCCACCGGAAAACCAACCGCCAGCGGTGGAAGAACCGCCGACGACCATGCCGCCGGTGATCGTTTGAATCTTCCGGGAATCAGGCCGGTGCGCATCGGCGAGCGCACCGGTTCAAGCGTCAAACCGTTCTAAAAAGTAAAACTTCCCACAGGATCAAAAGGTTTGTCCTTGGCTGTCGCCAACCCCGTGTTTTTTACACTGCGTGTCGCGCACGCGACGCCCAACCCCTGGGTGACCGCGTTGACTCCTGCGCGAGGACAGACTTATGTGGCCCATCGCTTCCCGACAGAATCATCCCGTCCTGCAACCTCAGTCCGCATCACCGCCTCCTGCGTCAGTGTTGACGCAGGAACACATCGCCGCCCTGTTGAGATCAGGACCGCAATGGTCCGTGCAACCCAAGACCGCTGAAGCGATAGCCTCTGCGCCTGCCCCATCCTCCGGTACCACCCAGGCGCTGAACGAGCTGAGTGCCCTGCTGACCCCAGCCAATCTCGGCCTGTTGTTGCGCTCGCCCACCGACAAAGGCACCAAAGCCCTGCTGGAACAACTGCGCTCATTATTGAGCCCCGGGAATATTGCCAGCCTGTTACGCGGTCCGGACGCCGAAGCAAATGCCAAGGTCCTCAAGACCATTGGCAAGCAACTGAGCAAGGAGACGGTCAGCACTCAGCGAGACCCGGCGCTCGATGAAGTGGGAAAAAACTACAAACGCCAGGAAACACTGAACAACGTTGCCATGCTGCCGCAGTCATTCGACGGTGGCGGGCTCGAGAGTGACGTCTCGCAACAGAACAACATCCAAAAGCGCCTCTCCGGCCTGAAGCGCCAGCTCTCCGAAATCCAGACCGTCGGCAATACGTTGATCGGAATCGGCGAATCATTGACCGCAGACAAGATTGATGCAGCGCGAGGCGCCAACGACGCCCCCCCATCCGCCAGCAACGGCCCGGAAACCTACCGCTATCGCTCGATCGAAGAGTCCACCCTGGGCACGCCCAGCGAAATCAGGAACTTCAATCGAAACGACAAACTGGACCTGTCCGATATTCAACGCCAAACGGGAAAACCGTTACACCTGGTCGAACACTTCTCCGGCGCGCCTGGCGAAATGCAGATCCACTATCTGCCCGGCACCCACACCAGCGTGATCGCCATCAACGGCAACCCCGGCCAACCTCCCATGGTGATCAAGGTGTTTGGCGAGGTGCGGCACAGCAACCTGGTGCTGTGATCAGCGCTCCTTCTCCAGCAGCCTGACGATTTTGGGCATCACGCTGAACACCGCCAGGGCGAGCAAGGTGCTCAGGACCGCTGTCGATTCCCGGCCCAACCCGGCCGAGACCCCGATCGCAGCGGTCATCCACAAGCCGGCGGCAGTGGTCAGGCCCTTGACGTGCCCTTCTTCGTCATCCTTACCCTTGATGATGGTGCCCGCGCCCAGAAAGCCGATACCGGCAATCACACCCTGCACCACACGGCTCATGGCATCCGCCTGATTGCCCGACATCTGCGGCACCAACACGAACAACGCCGCGCCCAGCGCCACCAGCATATGGGTGCGCACGCCGGCCGCCTTGCCCTTGCTCTCGCGCTCGAAGCCCAGAATGCCGCCCAGCACGGCGGCGATCAGCAAGCGCACGGTAATCTGGGTCAGTTGCCTGGCGTCGCCGATATCGGCGAACTCGGCCAGCAGGGTTTGCCACACTTCATGCCACCAGGCGTCCATGGACCGCGCTCCATTATCGTTATCGGTAAAGGATGGACAGCGGCGACCGCCAGTCAGTTGCCTCGAACCATTGGCCCCCCGATTGCCCCTAACACGTACACCGATCCGGAAAAGGAAGATCGCCATGCCCGTACGCATCGAAAACCAGACGTGCTATTTCAAGGTCAATGACGACGGCCAGGAGCAGAGCCTGCCGGCCAGACGGGTGACGGTCAGGACTGATATCCCCAAGGCCATGTCGTATGTCGAGCTCGGCACCCACCCGGTGTACATCACCGAGCAGGAAGCCGATGCGCTCACCGTCGCCGGCGCCGCCGATGAGCGGCAGCACAAGAAGGTCAGCGAACCTGGTTCGGCGATTTGATTGATCTGTATCAGCCCATTTGCAATTGCGCTGTACCCTACGAGATATGGGGTGCAGCGCATTGTCGCAGGGGGCGTCTCACGGTTCATCTGATCCGCTTTTTATAGCCCTATCTGAATCTGTTATGAAAACAGTGCCACGGTCATAGTGCATCCGCCTGATGGAGGCTGATGAGCGAATGACCATGAGCGAAAGAATCCCCGTCCGATCCGTGGAGCTGTACACCCCGAAGCCCCCGAAGAAGGTGAAGGCCAACGCCAGCGACGCGCTGATCCATACCCGCAGTTTTACCGGCCTGTTCCGTACCTTGCGGATCTGCGGTGCCGGTGTTCTGTTCCTGGCGTTCTTCGGCACCGTCTGGCTGAACTGGGGCGGTCGCCAGGCGGTGCTATGGGATCTGGCGCAAAGCCAATTCCACATTTTTGGCGCGACCTTCTGGCCCCAGGACTTCATCCTGCTCTCGGCGCTGCTGATCATCTGCGCCTTCGGCCTGTTCGCCATCACCGTTTTCGCCGGCCGGGTGTGGTGCGGTTATACCTGCCCGCAAAGCACCTTCACCTGGCTGTTCATGTGGTGCGAAAAACTCACCGAAGGCGAGCGCAACCAGCGCATTCGACTGCAAGCAGCGCCGTGGAGCCTGGGCAAACTGGCGCGGCGCTCGGCCAAACACACGTTGTGGCTGGCGATCAGTGTGCTGACCGGGCTGACGTTTGTCGGTTACTTCACCCCCATTCGCCCGCTCGCCACAGAACTGCTGACGCTGCAACTGGGCGGCGTGAGCTTGTTCTGGGTGCTGTTTTTCGCCGCTGCCACCTACCTCAACGCCGGCTGGCTGCGTGAAGCGGTGTGCATGCACATGTGCCCCTATGCACGGTTCCAGAGCGTGATGTTCGACAAAGACACCCTGACCATTGCCTACGACACCGCCCGGGGCGAACACCGTGGGCCGCGCAAGCGTGATGTGCAGCCGGCCAGCGTCGGCCTGGGCGACTGCATCGATTGCCAGCTTTGCGTACAGGTGTGCCCCACCGGCATCGACATCCGTGATGGCTTGCAAATGGAATGCATCGGCTGCGCGGCGTGCATTGATGCGTGCGATTCGATCATGGACAAGATGGGCTACCCCCGTGGCCTGGTGAGCTATACCAGCGAACATCAGTTGCAAGGCGGCAAAACCCACCTGCTCAGGCCACGGTTGATCGGCTACAGTGCCGTGTTGCTGGTGATGATCGCCGCCCTGGTGGTGGCGCTGATCGAACGGCCCATGGTGTCGCTGGATGTCACCAAGGACCGGGGCCTGTTCCGCGAGAACGCCCAGGGCCTGATCGAAAACATCTACAGCCTCAAAGTGATCAACAAGACCCAGCAGCGCCAGGATTACCGTCTGGAACTGGTGGATGCCGAGGGCTTCCAGTTGCAAGGCAAAACCCTGCTCAGCCTGGCCCCGGGAGAAATCAGCGATGTGCCGGTGTCGGTGACGCTGCTGGCCGACAAGCCGACGAACAGTTCGCAGACATTGCGCTTCAAGGTCACGGACGTGGATGAACCCTGGATCTACACTGCCGCCGACAGCCGTTTCGTGGCGCCGCTGAACCGCTGAGATCCATGCGAACCTGTAGAGCTCCACCTGTGGGAGCGGGCTTGCCCGCGATAGCGTCACGTCAGTCAACACTGTCGGCGGATCTGCCGCCGTCATCGCAGGCAAGCCAGCTCCCACATTTTGCCCTGCGTACATTTCAGCAAGTAAATTAGGCCCCCATGAAACGCTACGAAAAATTCGCCGATGACATCGCAGAACTGATCCGCTCCGGCGTGCTTGGCCCCGGCCAGCGCGTGCCCTCGGTGCGCTATGCCAGCCAGACCTACGGGGTGAGCCCGTCCACCGTGTTCCAGGCCTACTACCTGCTGGAACGTCGCGGGCTGATCCGCGCACGACCGCGCTCGGGCTACTTCGTCAACACCCACGCGCCCAGCCCGTTTTCCGAGCCGGTGGTGAGCGAACAGGTGCACGAGTCCACCGAAGTCGATGTGAGCGAGCTGGTGTTCTCGGTGCTCGACTCGATCAAGGACCCGAATACCGTACCGTTCGGCTCGGCGTTCCCCAGTCCGACGCTGTTCCCGCTGCCGCGCCTGGCGCGCTCGCTGGCCAGCGCCGGTCGTGAGATGGACCCGCGCATGGTGGTCACCGATATGTCGCCGGGCAATCCGCAACTGCGCCGGCAAATCGCCCTGCGCTACATGGTCGGCGGCCTGATGCTGCCGATGGAAGAGCTGCTGATCACCAACGGCGCACTCGAGGCCCTGAACCTGTGCCTGCAGGCCGTGACCGAACCGGGCGACCTGGTGGCCATCGAGGCCCCGGCGTTCTATGCCTGCTTGCAAGTCCTCGAACGCTTGAAGCTCAAGGCCGTGGAAATTCCCGTTCATCCCCGCGATGGCATTGACCTCGGCGCCCTGGCGCAGACCCTGGAGCGCTACCCGATCAAGGCCTGCTGGACCATGACCAGCTTCCAGAACCCCATGGGTGCCACCGTGCCCGAAGCGAAAAAGCAGGCCCTGGTCGAACTGTTGCGCAGCCACCAGGTACCGTTGATCGAGGACGATGTGTACGCCGAGCTGTATTACGGCCAGCAAGCACCGAAACCGGCCAAGGCCTTCGACACCGAGGGTCTGGTGATGCATTGCGGATCCTTCGCCAAAAGCCTCGCCCCTGGGTATCGCGTGGGCTGGGTGGCGGCCGGGCGTTTTGCGCAGAAGGTCGAACGCTTGAAGCTGATGACGTCGTTGTGCCCATCGATGCCGGCCCAGGCGGCGATTGCCGATTACCTGCAACACGGCGGCTACGACCGGCATCTGCGCAAACTGCGCTATGCCCTGGAGGAACAGCAAAGCGCCATGCTGGCGGCCATCGCCCGCTACTTCCCGGCACAGACCCGCGTCAGCCGGCCGACCGGCGGCTACTTCCTGTGGCTGGAACTGCCGGAGCAGACCGACTCGCTGAAGCTGTTCCAGATGGCCCTTGCGCAAGGCATCAGCATTGCACCGGGACCGATCTTTTCCGCCACCCGGCGCTTCAGGAACTGCATACGCTTGAACTACGGCAGCCCGTGGACCGAGGCGTCGGAGAAGGCAATGGAGACGTTGGGGCGGATTGTGCGGTCGTTTTAGGTTGCAGCAACGTCACTGGAACCCTCCCTCGCGAAACGCCACTCAGTGACTTTCAACCTGATGCAGAGCCTTTCATGCGCCTCAACGCCCCCAGTGTCATTCCCGGACTTCTTCCCGAACATAACTGGCTGTACGCCCCCACAGCCCCGGAACAGCGCCCCTCCGGCGACACGCGAACAGCCCGACAGATCATCGACACCAGTCCCGCCCTCAAACACCTGTTGCGGCGCCCCCACAGCTACATCATTACCGACGCACTCAAGCGCCAGCTGGGCGATTGGACAGCCACCCATCTCGGCAGGAAACGCCGTGCCGATACGGTCTACAGCCTTGCCCGGGTCGTAAACTTTATCGACAACCTGAATGATCGAAAGGTAGGCAACAGTGAGCGCGGCGACAATAAAATCAACGGCTTTCACAACGCGGGCTATGCCACCCGCAAAAACTCAGAAGCGCGTCTTCTGGTGGAATTTGCAGAAAAAGGTTACGACGCGCTACAGAACCTCGGGCACTGACTGGCCCACCGTCAACGCCCACCGCCCAGATCAAGAAAGGTTCCGGTGGCATAGGAAGCCTTGTCCGACAGCAACCACACAATCGCTTCCGCCACTTCGTCCGGGCGGCCGCCCCGGGCCATGGGAATACCGGACTCCAGCTTGCTGACCCGGTCCGGGTCGCCGCTCAGGGCGTGGAAATCGGTGAAGATGTAGCCCGGGCGCACTGCGTTGACGCGAATGCCCTCGCCGGCGACCTCCTTCGACAGGCCCAGGGTGAAGGTGTCGAGGGCGCCCTTGGAAGCGGCGTAGTCGACGTATTCACCCGGCGAACCCAGGCGCGCCGCCACCGAAGACACATTGACGATGCTGCCGCCCTGCCCACCATGGCGGGGCGACATGCGCAGCACCGCATGCTTGGCGCACAGGATCGGCCCCAGTACGTTGGTCTTCATGATCTTGAGAATGCGGAACTCGGACATTTCATCGACCCGCGATTTGTGGCCCACGGTGCCGGCATTGCTGACCAGCGCCGTGACCCGCCCCAGCTCGGCATCCACACGGTTGAACAGGCCGATCACCTCATCTTCGATACTCACGTCCGCCCGCACGGCAATCGCCTGGGCGCCCAGGCCGCGCACCTGCTCCAGAACACGGTGGGCCGCTTCCTCGTCGGATTGATAGTTAATGCAGATGCGGTAGCCCTGCCGCGCGGCCAGCAAGGCCGTCTCGGCGCCAATCCCGCGACTGCCCCCGGTGATGATGAGGACTTTGTCCATGCCAGCAGTCTCCTGATTCAACCTGATGTGTATGGCTGAACCAGAGAATAGCCGTCACGCACGGCTTTTGTCAGGCGCCACCGCGTCTTCGGCACGCTGGATATCGGCCATGAACCCCTCTGCCGGCAGCGGGTGGCCCAGCAGATACCCTTGCAGGGAATTGCAGCCCAGGCGGGTCAGGAAGCTTTGCTGCACGTCGGTTTCCACGCCCTCGGCGACGATGCGCAGACCCAGGGCCTGGCCCAGCGCAACAATGGCCGAGACGATGGCGGCGTCATCGCTGTCGTGCTCCAGGTCCCGTACGAACCCGCGGTCGATCTTCAGTTCATTGGCCGGCAGGCGCTTGAGGTACATCAGGCTGGAGTAGCCGGTGCCGAAGTCATCGATGGACAGATCGACGCCCATGTCCGACAACTGCTGCAACACCGTCATGCTCGCGTCGGCATCGCTCATGGCGGTGGTTTCGGTGATCTCCAGGGTCAGGTTATTCGCCGCCAACCGGTGCCGCTCCAGCGCCGTGGCCACACTCTTGACCAGCCCGGCATGACAGAACTGCAAGGCCGACAGGTTCACGGCAATCCGCCAATCCTCATACCCTTGGGCATACCAGAGCGCCATCTGGCGACACGCTTCGTTGAGCACCCACTCACCAATGGGGATGATCAACCCGGTCTTTTCCGCCAGTTCGATAAACGTGGCAGGCAACAACAGGCCCTGTTGTGGGTGCTCCCAGCGCAGCAAGGCTTCGGCGCCGACGGCAATCCCGCTGACCGCGTCGAACTTGGGTTGGTAGTACAGGCGAAACTCCCCGTGCTCCAGGGCATTGCGCAGGTCCTGCAACAACTGCAACTGCTTGCGAGCATTGGTGTTCATCGACACATCAAAGAAGCTGTAGCCGTTCTTGCCCATGCCCTTGGCGTGGTACATGGCGGCGTCGGCGTTCATCAGCAATTCCTGGGGATTGCCGCCGTTGCCCGGGTACATGGCGATGCCGACACTGGCGGAAATCTTCAGCTCATGCTCGGCAACCGTGAACGCGCGATTGATCAGCACCACTTGGCGCTCGGCAAGGCGCAGGGCGTCATCCGGCTGGTTCAGTTGCACCAGCAGCACGAACTCGTCACCGCCGATACGCGCCAGGGTGTCCTGGCTACGCAAATCCTCCCGCAGGCGCAGGCCGACTTCGCGCAGCAACTGGTCGCCCATGTGATGGCCGAAGGCGTCGTTGACCGGCTTGAAACCGTCCAGGTCGATAAACATCAATGCAAAGCAACCGCCCTGCTCCTTGACCGCCTGCATGGCCTGTTGGATGCGGTCCGCCAGCAAGGTGCGATTGGGCAGACCGGTGAGCATGTCGTGCAAGGCAAGATGGGTCAGCTCCTGGTTGGCCAGGGTCAGGGAGTCGGCCAGCACGGCGGTACGAGCTTCCAGGCGCGCATCCAGCAGCGAGGTCAACAACGCGATGATCAACACCGCCAGGGATGTCACCAGCACCAGGTTGTCCAGGCCCTTGCCGCTCAAGCCGTTGAGCGCCGCGCCACAGAAACTCTCATCGGCAAACCGCGCGGCGGCCATGCCGGTGTAATGCATGCCGACAATCGCAAAGCCCATCACCACCGCGGCACCTCCGCGTGCCAGACGCACGTAGGGTGTGTCCCGGCGCAGATGGAAAGCGATCCACAACGCCGCGCCGGAGGCTATCACGGCGATCAGCAACGAAGCGCCAAACAGCGTCGGGTCGTAATCGATGCCCGGGGTCATGCGCATCGCGGCCATGCCGGTGTAATGCATGCTGCTGATACCCGCGCCCATGATCAGCGCGCCAAACGCCAGTTGCCAGGCCGGCAGCCGGGGCTGGCTGACCAGCCACAAGGCGAACCCGCAGGACAGCACGGCAATCGCCAATGACAGTGCGGTGATCCCCAGGTCGAAGCCCAGGGCAAACGGCAAACGCAATGCGAGCATGCCGATGAAATGCATCGACCATACCCCCACGCCCATCGCCAGGGCACCGCCCGCCATCCAGAAATAAACCGCCCGGCCTTTGGCGGTCGCGAGGCGACCCGTCAGGTCCAGTGCGGTGTAGGAAGCCAGGATCGCGACGCACAGCGAGATCACGACCAGGGAGGGTGAATAACTACCGATAAGCATGGGACATCTCGTGACCGACGGGCTGGGAACGCCCGTATCCGGGGGCAAAGCGGCGGATTGTAGCGAGAATAATTCTCGGGTGGGGGATTAGTTATCAACGGGCCAGTATTGGGGTTTTGACGTCAAAGTACTGGCCCTTTCAGGAGGATTTCGGGGGTGTTTGCAGACCGGTTTCTGGAAGCCGGTCTCGGCTTCAAATGTGGGAGCGGGCTTGCTCGCGAAGGCGGCGTGTCAGCGATCACATCTC